>CAZTXK010000146.1:0-6263 GCA_964617275.1 uncultured Dactylococcopsis sp.
ACTCTTTTATGAAAAATTAAAATCACTTACATTAGTAATTTCTACTTACGATGACTATCTTTTTGTTAACGGCAAGTGGCATTTATCTTTACATTGTTTGGCTTTTGCTGTCCTATCAATGGTTCAAACGCAAGCGCGATCAAATTCCCTTTCGCGTTCATGTTAATGGGATTCGCGGCAAATCCACGGTAACAAGGTATGTTTCAGCAGTATGTCGAGAGGCAGGCTATCATACGTTTGGCAAAACCACAGGAAGTGCAGCGAGAATTTTGCGTCCCGATGGTGAAGATAGTAAGTTTCATCGCCCTGGTTATCCCAATGTCAACGAGCAAGTAACAATGGTCAAGCGCTTTGCTCGCCAAAAGGCAGAAGCTGTTGTTTTGGAGTGTATGGCAGTCAATCCCCTTTATGCCCAATGGTTGGAAGATAAAGTTACGCAAGCGCAGGTGAATATTATTACCAATGTGCGCTATGATCATCCTGATCAAATGGGAGAGACACTGGAACAAATTGCTGAATCCCTATCCAGCACGATTCCCGAAAACGGGATTCTAATTACAACGGAGTACAATCCAAAATTGCTTGGGATTCTCTCTAAAAACGCGAGGCAAAAAAATACCACAGTAATCGTTGCCAATGCCAATCACATTGCTCCTGAAGAACTAGAAGGATTTACTCATTTTGCTCATGAGGAAAACATTGCTATTGGTTACGAAATCGCAAAGTTATTGAAAGTTCCCAAGGCGAGAGCGTTAGCCGCAATGCAGTCTGCTACTGCCGATCCTGGCTCATTTCAAATTGAATTGTTTGAATTTGAAGAAAAAGTCATTGCTTGGGCAAATTTATTTGCAGTTAATGATCGGGAAAGCTTTATCTCAGTGTGCCAAAAATTATTCCAACAATTTTCCCGTTACGAGCGGGTAATTTTGTTAAACAATCGGTTTGATCGACCGGAAAGAGTAGAACTTTTTGCGTGGCTTGCTAAACAATTAGAGTTTAATCAAGTTATCACCTTCGGTGCCTATGAAGCACAGGTCAAATCAATTTTTGCCGACAACTCGGATCAATTATTAAATTTGGGAGAGTCCAGCAAGTTTAAACAGGCTTCTGGAGAAGACCTTTTACGCCAAATCTGTACTAAAGCTGAGAGTAATCAAATTTTGCTCATTGGTGCCGCTAATATCCACACCGAACAAGCAGAAAAATTACTTCACTTCTTTGAGCAAGAAAGAGCCCAAGGCCGTCGCTTAACCAATCAACAAGCTCTAAATTCGGAAAATTCGGAAGCCTCAACCACGGTCAACACAGAGGACTCGATCAAAAGAGATTTTATCAAAAGCTAGAGTGCCTGAAACTGGGCGCGATAAAAAACTGGCACTGGGTTCAACAACATGGAATCGCTAAATACCCCAGAAATTCAACGATTAGCCCTAATTGTAGGTGCTATAGTCGCTACTTACTATAAAAATACTTATAACATTACACCGGGGGGCATTATTATTCCTGGGGTTTTGATTATTTCGTTTTTAATCTCCCCGATTTGGTGCTTAACCACGATCGCGCTTTCCTTTCTGATTTATTGGCTTTATAAGCGCTTCTTCACAAGAGTCGATTATAAACGCCGCACGCCAATGTACGTTCTTTCAGCGATCTCGTTGAGCATTGCTCACCCGCTTTCTTTGGCTTATAGTGAACTGGGTTTAATGAGTGCCAGCTTAGATAGCTTTTCTGGCGCTTTAGTTCCGGCAATTATTGCATTTACATGGACTCGCCAAAAAATGGGACTGGTTTGCCGGGGAATCGTATTAACCACGTTGCTGACAGGTACCATTGTCGGAATGATTTATTTAGTAGGTACGAATCTACTGGGATTGGAATTTGACACCATTGCCGACATGATTCGAGGGAAAGAAAGTCTAAGGCTTCGCTATTCCCTGCTTCAGTTTTATGTCATGCTCGGGCTCGGTTATTGGATCTATCATCGTATCAATATCCGTTCCGGTGGGTATATTATTGCACCTGCGGCTGCCGCTTTGTTTGTTCATCCCATCAGCGCAGTCCTGTTTCTAGTTGGTTGTATCGTCGTTTATTTTGCCACCAAGGCAATTTGCGAGGCAAGTTTAACAGTGGGATTAAATCGTTATGCTTTGACCTTATATTTAAGCACCATTTTTGTGTGGGGAATGGAACTGATATTTCTCAAATTCGATTCTACAATTCTCCCCTTTCAGGGAAGTAGTATTCTGATTATTATTGCTATGTTGTCCTTTGTCAACGATAGTCTCTTATACAGCCATAAAAATGTTTATGCTTATATCGGATTGATGTTAACCATCGCGATCGCGCTGGCATTTGTTTCAGAAGCCATTGCTAGCCTCGTTATTTAGTTTTTGAGTTAAAAATGTTATTACTGTCTAGACGAAAAGCGCTACTATATTTGGGAAGTGGCTCGGTGGGCTTTTTAGGGAGTTGCTTGTTCGGTTGTCGCTCAACCGTTCCCAATGAATCAGCATTATCTGGCAGAATTGAGACCAAGGCCGAACCAATTGATTTGATTGATCAAATTAAACGCCTGAAATCAATGGCTCCCTCCAAGAAGTCCTATCAATATCGACCTCCCGCAACAAATGAATTGGAACAATTTCGGAACTTAGCCAATGCTGTTGACGGCGGCAATATTGAGAAAGCAGGCAGGTTAGCGCAGAAGCTAAATTATCGCTTAATCAAGTTTCGCGAGGAATCAACTCAACAGATATTGCTCGGCTTACTGGAAAACAAGGATAAACAGGAAACAATTCGAGGTTGGGGCTCTTATTTTCTGAATCCTTCTGCCGGCACTAACGTGCTAGTAGAATCTCCGCATATTCTGTTTGATCGCTTCACCCCAGAAATCGCTGGACAAGTGTTTCTATTGTCAAAGGCAAGGGGATTTTTAATGGGAGGGGCGCATCGGAACGCCAATGGTGTGGGGAGTGCCGATGTTTGCGATCCCATTGGGTCGATTTTTCAAGCGGTTCACGAATCTTGGAGTCAGGAGCAGGTTAAAACTTGGCAAATTCATGGGTTTAGCAATCCTGTAGCTAAAGGGTTTCCAAACACAACGCAAATTGTCTTATCAACAGGAAAAGGAGATATCTCCAAAGAACTGCTTACTCTTGAAGAAATCCTAGAAGAGGAAGGCTTTTCTACCTACGTTTACAACCAGTTGTCTGCTGAGAGTCCCATGAATCAAAAACTCAATGAGGAAGTGGCAGGAACAGCATTTTCTCCCCTTGCTGCTACTCAAAATGTACAGGGAAAGTACAACGATCAATTTGGTCTTCCTTTCCTCCACATCGAAATTGAGAGCGATCTCCGATCTGGGAAAAACAGTCGAGCAGAAGTCGCAAGCGCGATCGCCGAAGCAATTGCCCGATCAAGTTAATAACGTTGCTGAGAAAAAATCAACCAATGTCGCATTCTGATTTCCAAAAACAACGTGCCCATGACAGGATTGAACAGCCCCTCATTGTGAGGATCAATGACACTGATTATGTCGCTAGTGATTGGAGTGTCGGGGGCTTTAAGATTCACTACTTTGATGACAGTTTTCAAGTCGGTGACTGCTTACCGATTTATTTATTGTGGAACTTTCAAGGTGGTATTAAAATTTCCCTAGATGTTTTGACCGAAGTTGTCTGGCACTCTCGGAAACATCAAGCGACGGGATTTCGGTTTCTTAACCTTAGAGACACAGAAAAACAATTGCTCCAACAACTGGCTAACGACGTTCAAACCGCTAAGTTAACGCTAGAAGAGCCGGCAACCGACTCAGAAACGATTGCTAACACCCAGGCTTTTAAAAGAGATGTTTCTCAACAAAAAACGCAAAAAGGCAGACGATTTTGGCTGACAACTGTTGGCTTATCTTTACTGGGGTTGGCGGTTTTATCGGCAACGGGCGTTGCGTTATATCGCGCGATCGCGTTTATGCATATCGATTCGGCAGCGATCGCGCGTTCCTATAAAGAGGTCATCTCGACTCATCGCGGACAATTAAGTCAGCTTTATGTCAGTGAAGGTATGGAAGTGAAAACTGGCGATCCCTTATTCCGGTTATATGATGAGCAGATGGCGCAGTTTGTTGCCGAAGATCAAGCAAGAAATCTCCAGCAACTGATCCGAGACAAAACCAGGAATGTGAACCGACTGCAAGAAAAATTGGAAGTAACTCGAACGGAATTAGAGGAAGCCGAGGAAAAATTGAGAATTGCGCGATCGCGCCAACAACAAGAAGTTCAAAAATTACAAGTTTCCGAACAGATTACTCAAAAGCAACTCCAACAAGCACAAGCACAAGTTGAGGCGTTGGAAACGCAGTATCAAACTGCTCAAAAAAGTTTAGAACGAGCGAATTTTCTAAACCGACAAGGAGCAATTGCCGAAGAGAGAGTGGATAATGCGAAAGCTCGTTTGGCAGAGGTAAAGGGCAAATTGAATGAAGCTAGGAAAGAAGTGGAAATCAAACAAGATATGCTTGCAACCATCGATCAGGGGAGTTTTTATAATGGCGAACGCTTTAATGGCAATGTGCCGGAATTAGAAGCAAAAACGGCCCAGGCTTCTGAAGCAATTGCCCAAAAATCAAGAGAAATCAACGTCTATCAAACCAAAATTGAGAAGCAACAACAAGCCATTCGAGAACTTGAAAAACAGTATCGCGACCAGAACTTTCAGTTGCCGCAACCGATGCTGAGCAATCCCAGCGAGGAAAATATCTTCTCACAAGTGTACGATGCTCCGATTGATGCCACAGTTTCTCAAATTCGACAAGGTATTGGTCAACCTACCCAAATTGGCGAAACGGTACTGATTTTAGAACCAGAGCGCGATCGCGTTATGGTAGATGCTTTCCTGACTCAAGATCAAGCGAGATACGTTTCCGTTGGCAGCAAAGTGAAGGTAACTGCCCCTAATATCGACAAAACGTATCATGCAGAGGTGACTAAAATTGATCGCTCAGGCGGTTTGCGGGATGAGATTCGAGGGCGATATCAGTTTGAAGGTTCGACAACGCGGCCAGCCTACGTTCAGTTAGCGATTCTCGATGCGGCTAAAGAGGGCGAGCCCCTATTGACTCCTGGTAGGCCTGTTGAGTTAACAATTCAAAAACAAGATTACTTATAATGATAGAATTAGTTTTGAATAATTTCTAGCTTTAATTGTGCTTCCCGTCAATGATTGGGGAGGCGCGATCGCGACAGAAACAGGTTTAAAAAAACAATTTTTTGCCGAATATAAGAAGGTTGGGCATTAACCCAACCCTTTTTGAAAAACCATTAAAGTGTTGATTCAGCTTCCTTGTTTAGTAAATCCTCCATTTTAAAATTAATCGGGATTTCTCCAGCAAAGACAGTTCCAGTTTGCTGATTTTCCAGTCGTTTTAGCGCTAAATTATAAGTTTCATCCGATAAGGGAATCGAACCCACAACCTTGACAAAGGGTCGCCCTTGCGTCAAATAATATTCTACAAATTCCTGCAGTTGGGTTTTTGTTTCTAGAGACTCAGCATTGACATAAATCATTAAAGGACGAGAAAGAGGCTGATATTCCCCACTTCTAACAGTTTCTCGGGAGGGCATTACCGAAGTGTTCCCATTATCAATAGCAAGGGCTTTCAAGTCGCTTTGATTTTCCTCATAATAAGAATAACCAAAATAGCCCAGTCCATAAGGATCTTCACTCACCCCACGAACAATTAAGGTATCATCTTCACTATCAATATAGTCAGTGCGACTTGCTTCGGCTTCTCCGACAATAGCTTCGGTAAAATAATCAAACGTACCAGAATCACTCCCAGGGCCATATAAATTGAGAGGACGGCGGGGCCAGTCGGAGTTCACTTGATTCCACTGCGTAATGGTTCCTTCGGCACTAGGTTTCCAAATGGTTGCTAGCTCTTCTGGTGTCATGGCACTCACCCAATCATTTTCTGGGTGAACTGCAACCGTGAGAGCATCATAAGCAACGGGAAGCTCAATGTATTCCACCCCATTGTCTTCACAGGTAGTCATTTCTTCTGATGTAATGGGACGTGAAGCATTATTGATATCAGTTTCGCCTTTGCAAAAGCGACGAAAGCCCCCACCGGTGCCAGAAATATCAACCCTAACTTCGGGTTGTTCTGAGGAAATGAGTTGGTATTCTTGGGCAATCTCGTTGGTAATGGGATAAACGGTGCTTGAGCCATCAACAGTAATGACAGATTGATCTGAGGGATCAGA
>CAZTXK010000147.1:0-2033 GCA_964617275.1 uncultured Dactylococcopsis sp.
GTCAACCACTAAACTCTAGATTGGGCTGGCAATTCTGTTAAGAATGTTGTCATGTCTTCTGGCGGGAGGGGTTGACAGAAGTAAGGTCCTTGTGCAGTTTGATAACCACAAATGATTAGGATTAAGGATTGGTCTTGGATTTCTACCCCTTCCGCGATCGCGCTAATGTTAAGATTATTGCACAAACTAGCAATTGCCTTGACAATTTGGCGATTTCTCTTGCCAATTTCTTCGGTATCAATCTCTCGAATTAAACGATTATCAATTTTCAGCTCATGAATCGGAAACTGGCTTAAGTAGCTTAAAGAAGAATATCCGACACCAAAATTATCCAAGCAAATTTTAACTCCTAAGGCTTCTAAGTCTTCTAGAACGCTTGGCACGGTTTCTTCTTTCTCCATTAAAATATTTTCTGTAATTTCTAATTTTAAGGCCTGACTGGCTAAACCAATTTGATCTAAGGTTTCTTGAACTTGCTTTGCCAATTCCTTTTGATAAAAGTAATTCACAGAAATATTAACATGAATTGAGGTATCTTTTAGAAATAGAAAATCCTCTTGCCAAGCTTTAAACTGAGAACAGGCTTCTTTTAAGCTCCATAACTCAATTTCTTCCATTAAGCCTAATTGTTCAGCCGTAGCAAGAAGCTGATTCGGTTCAATCCAACCTTTCTCAGGATGGTGCCAGCGCATGAAAGCCTCAAATCCCTGAATTTTTTGACTGCGTAAATCAAAAATGGGCTGATAATATAAACTTAATTGTTTTTGTTCTAAAGCTCTCCTTAAATCAGTTTCCAGTTGCCAATCTTCTGCAACAGTGGTTTGCATCGAAGCGCGAAAAACAACATAGCTGAGCTGATTTTTCTTCGCCTCATACATAGCAACATCGGCATCTCTTAACATCTCTTCGGGATAAACATAGTCAGGATTATCCATGACAATGCCAATGCTAGTGCTGAGACGTATTTCTTGACCATAAACAGACGTAGGAACAGCAAAGGATTCTTGGATGCGATTGGCGACTTCAATGGCATTTTCTTCTCCGTTAAGGTTCTCTAAAATAACAACAAATTCATCGCCTCCTAAACGACTCACCGTATCCATTTCTCGCAGACAACTCTGTAATCTTTCGGCTGCCGTAATTAAAATTTGATCGCCGGCATCATGTCCTAAGGTATCATTAATAATCTTAAAGCGATTTAAGTCTAAAAATAGTAGGGCAAAGTAAAACGAGTGATCCTCATCATTATAGCGGTGATAAAGCTGAAAAACGTGCTGCAAGCGATCCAGTAATAAGGTACGATTCGGGAGCTGAGTTAACCCATCGTGCATTGCTCTATGATGTAATTCAGTTGCAAGTTCTTCCCGTTTTAAAAGTTCAGTTTGGGTTTGCTGATAAAGTTGAGCTTGTTGAATCGCAATTTCCACTTGTTCAGATAAATTTTCTAAAAATTTGATTTCTTCTTGTTGCCATTGACGAGGATAAGAGCATTGTTGGGCAATTAAAAATCCCCAGAGTTTCTCCTCTTGAGAAATGGGAATTGCCAAATTAGCTTGGACTTGGTTTTCTCGCAACATCTTGGCATAACAATGAACAATGGCAGGATCATTAACATCAGAAATCGATTGACTATAACCGGCAGGAAACATTTGAGAGAGTTGGTTGAAACAAGGATCATTAAATGTTTTGCCATAGAGAGATTTCCAATCATTTCCCACTGCTTCGGCAATTATTTCTCCAGAATTTTGCATGACACGATAAACAACGACGCGATCGGTTTTTAAGAAGGTTCTAACTTCGGTGACAGTGGTATTGAGAACTGCCTCTAAATCCAGCGATCGCCGAATTTTTTGGGTAATTTTTCCCAATAATTTTTCTTGTTCGGCTTGTTTTTGTAACGCTTCTTCTTGCTGTTTCTGTTCAATGGCAAGTTTCGCCAGTTTACTGGCAGTTTCAATCAAATCTTGTTCATAAGGGGAAGGGCTTCGGGGAACGTCGCTATAAATGGCAAATGTTCCCAAAACCTCTCCTGT
>CAZTXK010000147.1:2133-6187 GCA_964617275.1 uncultured Dactylococcopsis sp.
TTCTTGCCATTTTTCTCGACTAGTATCGACTAAAATTCCATTCCAAATGATACTACCATCATTAGCTTGATGAGGAATCGCTTCTCCCTTAATCCACTTCTTTTGACCATCTTCTAAATGGGTTTCAAATTCTTCACTGAAAGGGCTAAGATGTCTTGCTGAATATTCCGTGGAAGATTCAATGCGCGATCGCGCTTCTGGCGTTATTACCTTCCATCTCAACTCTGGATGATCAATCATCTCCTGAGGAGAAATTCCAAATAATTCCTGAATCCCCTCACTCATAAATAAAATTTCTTCATTTCCCTTGGGATCAACTTTGTATTGATACACCGCCCCCGGGATAGCATTGGTCATATTTTGCAGCTGTTCTTGGCTTTTCTGCAACGCCTCTTTAATCAAATTCTGTTCGGTGATATCAACAATAATCGTATCCCAAACGACTGCGCCATCCTCTCTTTTTTGCGGATTTCCTCTTCCTTGCAAACATTTAGTTCTTCCTGCAGGGGTAATAATTCGCCATTCATAAAACCAAGGTTGTAAACTTTCTGCTGAAGCAATGACTGAATTTCGGAGAGAAACGATATCTTCAGGATGAATATATTGCCAAAAAATTTCTGCATTTTCTCCTACTTCTGATCTGGAAATTTCCCAAATTTTCGCCACAGCTGGACTCATATAAGCAAGTTTGTGTGAGCCATCTGTTTCTAAAACATAGCGTAATAAAGCTCCTGGAATATTATTAATTAAATTTTGAAATTCCTCCTGGGTTTGATTTAAATTCGCTTCAACTTGTTTTCGTGTTCTTAATTCATTCTTTAAGCGTCGATTGGCAGAAATAATAACCGCAATTATCGCGATCGCGCTTAGAGAGAAAGTCGTAATCAAGATTCCAGCTAGTAACTGGGAATTAATCCAAGGTTCAGAGTCTCCTAAAAACCAAGCGTGTAATCGTTGAAATATAGGCATGACATTAATAAAATCTTGTTAGATAAAAATACGAATAGAGTCATACCCATAATGTTAGCAAAATTACTGAGTCCCAAAACGAGTAATTAATTTTACTTAAACAAAGAAAATCCGATGGGTAAAAATCATTTTTGAGTAGATAATTTAGGCTTGTTATAGTAGATCGTCCGTTTGCTATGATGCCTAAATTTGCCCAATATGACTGATTGGACTCCTTTCCAGCCTGTTCCCAACGCGAGCGCGATCGCCGCTGCCCTAACCAAACTTCCTTCCCACTGGAGTTTAACCCCTCTCTGGGAAAAACGCCCCTATCGGGATCAATGGCAGCAAGAACCCTTTATTCCCCATCAGGAAATTGCTAAAATTCTCCAGCAGGGAGAAGACCGCCTCAGCAAACACACAGGAAAGCCTTATCATGCGTTTTGTTCGGGTTATGGGTTAAGACTGGGAGACGCATCAGGAGGACTTCTAGCCATTGACATTGATGGCAGTAGCGCCGAACGATTATTAGCCGCCTTAGCAGAAGCCCCGCTTCCAGAAACCGTGGCTTGGACTTCAGGAAAATCAGGTCGCCGTCAACTGCTTTATCAAATTCCCGATGCTTATCGAGAGGCTTTCCAGTCATTTCGCCGCCAAACCATGACGGAATGGAACTCGATCACCACCTGTGCCGGGGAATTATTGGAATTTCGCTATAATCAGCATCAATCCGTCTTACCGCCATCTTTTCATCGTGAAACCGGGGAATATCGTTGGCTAGTGTCTCCTGAAGAGAGAGAAATCGCGATCGCGCCATCTTGGCTATGTCAATTTTTAGTTTCCTCTCATCAACCGCAACCGAAAAAAAGTAAGCAATCTGTCTCGCGGATACGTGCAATCTCCACCGGAGTTACGGGGAATAGTCAACTCAGCCAAATTATTGATAAAGCCACCAGTCGCCTCAGCCTGAGAGAAATTTATCATTGGTCGGGACATCAATTTCAGGAAATGGGGAAAACCTGGCGCGGTTATTGTCCGAGACATCAATCTCAAAGTGGAACTGCGTTTACCGTGAATCGCCACACAGGAGAATGGTATTGTTTCGGCTGTGAAGTGGGCGGTGGGGCGTTACAATATCGGCACTTTTTACAAGGGGGAAATGGGCTTCCCAGAGGAAAAGCGGTTCAAACCTTAGCCACGGAATTAGCCACAGAAGCAGGATTAGATTCCCATCTGTCTCAGCCTCATCAAACCTATGACGCAACCGAGATTATTGAGCAGCCTTATTTTAATTGGGAAACCCCATCAGAAGGAACATTACTCGCAGTAAAATCTAGTTTAGGCAGTGGGAAAACCACTTGGTTAGCAAACGTCGTCGAAGAATTAAGAGATGAAGGCTGGTTAGCCCTTGGGCATCGGAATTCTCTCTTATTACAGTCTTGTCAGCGTTGGGGCTTTGTTCACCTCCAAACCGAACAAGCCTTTGATCTGATTAATCTTCCTAATTCTCAGTTAGCCCTATGTGTGGATAGCTTGCACCACTTTTCTCCTGAAGCCTTTGCCGGGAAAAATATCATTCTTGATGAAGCCATTGCCGTTGTCACCCATCTTTTAAGCGGAGAAACCCTAAAACAAAAGCGAGAGGAAATTATCCAACGCTTTGGGGAAGCCCTACAACAAGCCAAACGGATTTTTTGTTTAGATGGAATGCTCACAGATTGGTGTGTTGATTATCTTTATCAGTTAGCGGGAACGGATCGCCCTTTGGTCAAAGTAGAAAATCGTTATCAAGGAAAACCGTTTCAGGTGAAGTTTCTTCGAGACAGTTGTGATGAGAAAGGAAATAAAAAACGCAGCGATCGATCTCCCCTATTACAACAATTATGGCTATCTTCTAAACCAGTCATTTGTACCGATAGCCAACTCGAAGCAGAAGCCTTAGATCAACTTTTAGCCGAAACCGGAAAGCAGGGATTACGGATTGATTCTAAAACCATTAGTGAACCTTCTATTCAGACTTTTCTCAAACATCCGAATGATTATATCGAAACCCATTGTCCAGATTATTTAATTTATACCCCCGCCGCCGAAGCCGGGATTGATATTAGTCTGGAAAACTATTTTAGTGATCAATTTTGTCTCTTTTTTGGAGTCTTGCCAACCAATGCTCAAATTCAAATGATGAGCCGCTTACGGGATGTTAAGGTGACTCGTTGGCTGTGGTGTTCTCGGTATGGACAAGTCAATCATACCGCGAGTCGTTTCCAATTTCCAGAACCTTTAATGGAGGCAATTCAATCGTTAATCCTAAAAACAGGAAATACTCTTTTAGCGGGAGAAGATACCAGCACTGTTGTGGAAGAATTTATTAAAGAAGTCACTAGCGCCACAGAAGATAGTCATCATCAAACCTTCTGTATTTTACGAGCCATTCGGAACTATCAACAGTCTTATCTTTGGGAATGTTTGTATCAATTTTTAGTCAATATTGGGCATCAGGTAGAAATTATCAGCTTAGATAGTTCTCCCGAAGCCAAACAACAGGAGAAAAATGCGAAAGAAGAGGTAAAACTAACCAACGCAGAAACAATTTATTCAGGGGAAACCAAGCAAGGGCAGCTCAAGCAGCAACAGTTAAGAAAACAACTGCCCGGAATTGAAAAAACGGCAATTTGGACTCCTCGATTGATTAAGAAAGTTTGCTATGACGATCGCGATTTTATTGCCAAACAAGAACGCTTTTGGTTAATCCATCATCCTGAAATGGCACAAAAAATGATGCACGCTTTCTGGTATTCAGGAAAGGAACAACAATTAATCACAGAATCACATCAACAATGGTCAATTATTTATAGTTTAATTCATCTCAATTTACCTCCCTTATTACAGTCTAATCAAGTTTGGACTAATGAAGCCCTAGACTTAAAACAGTTACAACACAAAATTCAAGCAACGGCACTCAGTTCCACGCTAAAACTGAACCCGAAACAGGCAAACGCTATCCAATTATTCCGTCAAGTATTACGATTAATCGGTGTAAAAATGTCTCGTAAAAATGGGGTTTATTATCTTCCCGAAGAACAATGGCAAGAGCGCGATCGCGCTA
>CAZTXK010000148.1:0-4525 GCA_964617275.1 uncultured Dactylococcopsis sp.
AAAAATAAATTTGAAAAGTTTAAAGCCGAGAAAGACGGGCTTGCAGTAAAAGAGGAATTAGATCATTTCGCTGAAATTGGTTGGGAAGCAGTTGACAAAACGGATCTCGAACAACGTCTCAAGTGGTTAGGAATTTTCTATCGCCCCGTTACTCCTGGCAAATTTATGCTGCGGATGCGAACGCCTAATGGGATTTTAACCAGTCGCCAAATTAGAGTTCTCGCCGAAATTATCCAGCGTTATGGGGATGATGGCAGTGCCGATATTACCACTCGTCAGAATATTCAATTGCGAGGAGTCCGTTTAGAGGATATTCCCGATATCTTTTCTCGCCTCAAAGAAGCAGGTATGACTTCCATGCAGTCGGGGATGGATAATGTTCGCAATATCACGGGTTCTCCTGTGGCGGGGTTAGATGGTGACGAATTAATTGATACCCGCAATTTGGTGCAAAAGGTTCAGGATATGATTACCAATTCGGGGGAAGGAAACCCTGAATTTACCAATTTGCCCCGTAAGTTTAATATTGCCATTGAAGGAGGACGGGATAACTCAGTTCATGCCGAAATTAATGATATTGCTTTTGTTCCCGCTTATAAAGATGGTGAACTGGGCTTTAATGTTTTAGTCGGCGGCTTCTTTTCCTCGAAACGGTGTGAGGCAGCGATTCCGCTTAATGCTTGGGTTCCTCCGACAGAAGAAGCTGTAGTTGGTGTATCTCGGGCGATTCTAGAAGTCTATCGCGATCGCGGCTTAAGGGCCAATCGCCAAAAATCTCGCTTAATGTGGCTGATTGAAGAGTTAGGCTTAGAGGAGTTTCGCAACTTAGTGGAACAAGCCTTTGGTCACACCTTAGATACTGCCGCCGCAGAAGATGTCATTGATTGGGATAAGCGCGATCATATTGGCATTCACGCCCAAAAACAAGCTGGAAAATCCTATGTGGGGTTGCACGTTCCCGTAGGAAGATTAATGGCGGATGATTTATTTGACTTAGCCCGTTTAGCAGAAGTTTATGGGGAAAGTGAAATCCGTTTTACCGTTGAACAAAATTTGATTATTCCGCATATTGCAACTGAAACTATCGACACTTTTTTAAGTGAACCCTTGCTAGAAAAATTTCCCATTGAACCGGAGCCATTATCCCGCTCATTAGTTTCTTGTACCGGTGCACAATTCTGTAATTTCGCCTTAGTAGAAACCAAACAAAGAGCATTAGCAACGGCAAAACAATTAGAAGCAGAATTAAACATTCCCGATGGGGTAAGGATTCACTGGACTGGTTGCCCCAATTCTTGTGGACAACCGCAAGTTGCTGACATTGGTTTAATGGGAACAAAAGCGCGTAAAGATGGCAAAATGGTGGAAGCCGTTGACCTATTTATGGGGGGAAAAGTTGGCAAAGATGCGAAGCTAGGAAGTCGCGTGCAAAAAGGAATTCCCTGCGAAGATTTGCCTGCTGTTTTACGTCAAATTTTAATGGATGAATTTGGGGCAACCTCAAAATCTTAAGCTATATAAGCTATAAATTATGAATAAAAAATTGTAGGGTAGGTGAAGCCTGCCTTCTTTTTTTGTCTTGTTAGATGCAGAAATAAAATCATAATAATGTTATATATACATATTTATTTATATTTTGTCAAAACTGCTACAAAAAATTAGAAACGTAATCAGTAAATTGGAGTTAATTTAGATTTCTAGAAAAGCTAAACCCTAGTTCAATTTTGAAATCTTAGTCAATCATAAAAAATCCAAAAATTGCTTATGAATTTACTATCATTTCAAGGTCGTTACCGCATTCTCCATCTCACTTGGTTTGCCTTTTTCCTTACCTTTGTCATTTGGTTTAACTTTGCGCCCCTTGCCACAACCATTAAAGAGCAAATGGGGCTCAGCGAAGATCAAATCCGAACCATTGGCATTTGTAACGTCGCGCTAACCGTTCCCGCCCGTGTCATTCTTGGGATGTTACTTGATCGCTACGGGCCGCGCTTAACCTTCTCTTGGCTTCTCATCTTTTCCACCATTCCTTGCTTGATGTTTGCCTTTGCCAACAGCTTTAACACCCTCATTGCGAGTCGCTTATTACTTGGCATCATTGGAGGGGGATTTGTCATTGGGATTCGCATGGTCTCCGAGTGGTTTCCTCCCCGAGAAGTCGGGGTTGCTGAAGGCATTTACGGAGGTTGGGGGAACTTTGGTTCTGCCGCCTCTGCTCTTACTCTTGCCACCGTAGCGGGTTGGTTATCCTTTGGCGACAGCGACTTAAACTGGCGTCTCGCGATCGCGCTCACCGGGATTATTGGGGGCATTTATGGCGTTATTTACTTATTTAGTGTCGAAGATACCCCACCGGGGCGAACCTACCACCGTCCCGAGCGACATGGCGCGATCGAAGTAACCAGCAAGCGCGATTTTTGGCTGTTACTGATCATGAGTATTCCCACAGTAGCCGTTTTAGCCGTGCTCGCCTTTAAGCTCGAGAATGTGGGCTTCTTATCCGTTGCTCAACGCAATATTGTCTGGGGAATCTTGCTTGCCATTTATGTCATTCAAGCCTTCCGAATTTGGCAGGTGAATAAAGAGGTCGTAACTGGTGAAAGACGCTATCCGGCTGAAGATCGCTACCCTTTTCGACAAGTTGCCATGTTGGAGTTGACTTATGTTACCAACTTCGGCTCTGAGCTAGCAGTGGTTTCCATGCTACCGGCATTTTTCGAGCGCACATTTAATCTCTCGCCAGCCATGGCGGGGGCAGTGGGCTCTAGTTACGCCTTTATGAACCTCTTTTCTCGCGCCAGTGGGGGAGCTATGTCGGATCGCCTTGGCAGTCGTAAATGGACGATGGCGATTTTACTAATCGTCATGGGAGTGTGTTACTTAATGATGAGCACCATTGGCGGTAACTGGTGGCTTCCGGCAGCGATGGCATTGACGATGTTAGCCTCTTTCTTCGTACAAGCAGCAGAAGGATCAACCTATTCCATTGTTCCCCTCGTGAAAAAACGCCTAACAGGTCAGGTATCAGGTCTGGTCGGAGCTTATGGCACCGTCGGAGCCGTGGCTTATACCACCACTTATAGTTATCTTCCAGGGGGGGCTACAGGCGATGCCATCTTTTTCCAAGTATTAGGCATTACTGGGCTAATTGTTGGATTTCTGTGTGTTTTCTTTCTCAAAGAACCCGCCAATTCCTTTGCCGCTGACTATGAAGGCTTCGAGAGTGAAGCCAGTTTAGAAGAGGCTGAAGAGTCTGTAACCGAAAAAGTCGATAGCAAATACTAGGACAGTTGATTTTCCCGTAATTATTCACAAACCATCTTAAATCCATGAACATTCTCTCCTTTCAAGGTCGCAATCGCATTCTCCATCTCACTTGGTTTGCCTTTTTTCTTACCTTTGTTGTCTGGTTTAACTTTGCCCCTTTGGCGACAACCATTCAAGACGATTTAGGGCTAAGTACAGACCAAATTAAAACCCTTGGCATTTGTAATGTTGCCCTAACAGTTCCCGCGCGGATTCTAATTGGGATGTTGTTGGATCGATTCGGCCCCCGCATTACCTTTTCCGTGTTACTGGTTTATGCGGCAATTCCTTGCTTTCTGTTCGCTAGTGCTAATGATTTCAATACGCTTGTCATCAGTCGCCTACTGCTAGGAATTGTCGGTGCGGGCTTTGTTATTGGCATTCGCATGGTCTCGGAGTGGTTTCCTCCCCGAGAAATTGGGGTTGCCGAAGGCATTTACGGCGGTTGGGGCAACTTTGGTTCTGCCGCCTCTGCTTTTACCCTTCCCTCCATCGCCCTCGCGTTATCTTTTATTTCTGGCGGCGAGGCAAACTGGCGGTTAGCCATTGCCCTAACAGGCATTGCTGCTGCCATTTATGGAGTCATTTACTTCTTCAGTGTGGATGATACCCCACCCGGGCGCGTGTATCAGCGTCCGCAACGCCACGGCGGGATGGAAGTGACCAGTAAGCGAGATTTCTGGTTTCTCCTAATCATGAATATTCCCATTGCTGGGGTTTTAGCGCTCTTAGCGTGGCGCTTAGGTCGAGTGGGTTTCTTGAGCCAAGGACAACTTTTATTGGTATGGCTATTTTTAATCGGACTCTATGCCTTCCAAGCCTATAAAGCATGGGATGCCAACAAAGATTTAATGACAGGGAAGAAGCGTTATCCGGCTGAAGATCGCTATAACTTTAGTCAAGTGGCGCTTTTAGAACTAACCTATGTTACTAACTTTGGCTCGGAATTAGCGGTTGTCTCGATGCTGCCGGCTTTCTTTGAAGTTACCTTTAATCTCAACCCAGCCAATGCGGGGATGATTGCCTCTAGCTATGCCTTTATGAACCTTGTGTCTCGTCCGGGTGGCGGTTTAATCTCAGACAAAATGGGGTCTCGGAAATGGACCATGGCAACTTTGCTGGGCGGAATGGGCATTGGTTATTTGATGATGGGAACGGTGAATAATGCTTGGTTTCTACCCCTTGCGGTGGTGCTAACCATGGTTTGTTCTTTCTTTGT
>CAZTXK010000148.1:4625-6121 GCA_964617275.1 uncultured Dactylococcopsis sp.
GAAAAAACACTTTGCCCTTATTGTGGGGTTGGTTGTGGGTTAGAAGTTTTGCCCCCCGCTCAACGCGGAAAGTCAGTAAACCGTGATAGTGATGGGAATCCGATTTGGCAAGTGCGCGGCGATCGCGCTCATCCTTCTAGCAAGGGCATGATCTGTGTTAAAGGCGCAACCGTGACCGAATCTACCCATAAAAACCGCCTCAAATATCCCTTATTACGAGAGTCTCTCGATGAATCCTTCCGTCGTGTCAGTTGGGAGGAAGCCTTAACTCGCCTTAGCGATGAGATCAAAAAAGTGTCTCTCACCCATGGGGCAGATGGCATTTGTATGTATGGTTCGGGGCAATTTCAAACCGAAGACTATTACACTGCCCAAAAACTTCTCAAAGGCTGTTTAGGCACGAACAATTTTGATGCCAATTCCCGCTTGTGTATGTCTTCGGCGGTTGCGGGGTATATGCAGAGTTTTGGCTCGGATGGCCCCCCCTGTTGCTACGATGATTTAGAACAGACGGACTGTGCGTTTCTCATTGGGACAAATACTGCTGATTGTCACCCTATTGTGTTTAATCGCCTGCGGAAACATCATAAGCGCAATCGGGAGGTGAAAATGATTGTGGTGGATCCCCGTAAAACCAAAACTGCCGAAGCGGCGGATCTCCATCTTGCCATTAAGCCGGGAACAGATATTGATCTCATGAATGGCATTGCCTATTTACTGTTGCGTTGGGGAAAATTTGACAGCATCTTTATTGATGAATGTAGCAAGGGTTTTCCTGAATTTACGGAAGTGATTAATCATTATCCCCCAGAGTTGGTGGCCAAAAAATGTGGAATTAGTGTGGAGGAATTAGAAACCGCCGCTCAATATTGGGGAGACTCGGAACGAGTGTTATCCCTGTGGTCAATGGGGATGAATCAATCTTCAGAAGGAACGGCAAAAGTTCGCACCTTAATTGATTTACATTTGATGACAGGGAATATTGGCAAACCGGGGGCGGGGCCATTCTCTCTCACGGGACAACCCAATGCCATGGGAGGTCGAGAAGCAGGGGGACTCGCTCATATTCTCCCGGGGTATCGGGTGGTGAAAAATCCCCAACATCGTGCCGATGTGGAACAGGCATGGGGACTCCCAGAAGGGCGTATTAATCCCAATCCCGGACGCGATGGTTGGGAGATGATTCGGGGTTTAGAAACAGGAGAAGTGGGACTATTTTGGGTCGCTGCCACCAATCCTGCTGTCAGTATGCCCGATGTGGAACGCACTAAGAAAGCCCTATTAAAGTCTAATTTTACCGTCTGTCAGGATGCCTATTATCCCACCGAAACCGCAGGTTATGCCCATTTGGTGCTTCCCGCGGCGCAATGGGGGGAAAAAACGGGGGTAATGACTAATTCGGAACGAGTGGTAACCCTGTGTCCTGCATTTCAGAATCCCCCTGGGGAGGCAAAAGCAGACTGGGACATTTTTGCGACAGTGGGACGACATTTAGG
>CAZTXK010000149.1:0-2440 GCA_964617275.1 uncultured Dactylococcopsis sp.
TTCCCATTTCCCAGCCGACATTCATGGTGATGAAGCGATAAGACACACCGCCCACATCTCCTGATAACACTCCCATCAGCAAACCGCGAAGGCGATTATTAGTTAAAACTAAAGCGAATAAGACAAGAATCATCCCTCCACCACTGAGAATTAACCAACGTTTAGACAGGGAACTTCGTAGCAGCAAAATGGCTAATCCAGCTACTAAAATCACGAATAAACCCAGCCAGCCGCCGCGAGAACTCGTGGTATATAAATTCACTACGCCTAAACTAAATCCCCCCAGCCAAAGCCAGCGTTGCCAACCGCTACTAATGATAGCTAGGGCAATGAGTAAGGGTAAAATTAATACTAAATAGCCAGCAACATAGTTTTGATGTCCTAAAGGGGCCCAATTTCGTAATTCTAGAACCGAGAAATCAAACGCTAGGGAAACACCAAATTGACGTAGGGTTTCTAATCGTTCTAATTCTGGTAAGAGAGTTTGCACCGCCCAGACAGAGAGACTAACGACAATAAAAGCAATGCCAAGCCCTCCCTGAAATAGTAGAGCGCGATCGCGCTTTTGAGAAGAATCTACCCAATAATTCAAAGCATAAAGAGTTGCGATTAAACATATACTTGCCCAACTATACCAAATCGCGTGATTTGGAAATTCTGCAAAGAAGGTAGTAATGATTAAGGTAATCAGAAGCAAGCCCATGAAAGCATCAACTTTACCTCCCAAGCAGCGAAAAGACTGTTGCTGAAATAAGATTCCGAATAACCATAAAACAGGGCAAATCAGGGCAACTTGCCAAATAAAAACCCAGGGCCAAGCCACCATCAAACTATGACTATTGGGAAGGAGAGTAAAGAGACTATAAAAGAATGCGCTGAGAAGCAGTAGTAGCTGACCATTGCTTGCTTTGGATTCAGATTCTGGCATGGAAACCCCTTTTCAGGTTAGGATTTTGGCTGGCTCTAGATAGTTCTAATAAGCACCTTTAGCGAATAAGACAATTCTAAAGGTTTCCAGTAAAATTTCTAAATCTAAGTTGATTGACCAATTATCAATATAGTAGAGATCAAGACGGGCAATATCATTAAAATCTTCGAGATCCGATCGCCCTGAAATTTGCCATAATCCTGTAATGCCAGGAACGACATTATGGCGGGTGTGATGCCAATAATCAAATTGTTTCACATCTCGTAGAGGAAGAGGACGGGGTCCGACTAAACTCATTTCTCCGACAAGCACATTGAACAGTTGCGGTAATTCATCAATACTGGTTCGACGGAGGAATTTACCAATGGGAATGATGCGAGGATCGTCTTGGACTTTGAATAAAACGCCATCGGTTTGGTTTTGCGTTTCTAATTGGGTTTGTAAGGCTTCGGCGTTGGGAACCATGGTGCGGAATTTCCACATATAGAAGGTTTTGCCATGTAGTCCCACTCGTTTCTGGCGGAAAAAGGGATTCCCCGGTGAGGAAACATAAATCGCGATCGCGCAACTAATCAGTAACGGAGATAAGACAATAATCCCGAATAAAGCCCCAATCATATCCAGATACCGTTTTAACCGATATTCCCAGCCTCCGAGAGTTGGCGGTTGGACTCGCAGGGTGGGGATACCAGCAAAAATTTCGGGAACACCGCGACGATAGAGGGTTTCTCGACTGGAAGGAATTAAACGCAAGGGAATTCCCTGCCGTCGTAGTTGCCAATACAAAGCAGAGGCGAATTCGGTTTCGGGTAAGTCAGCGACTAATACTTCTTTGGGGTTAGCTTTAATAATTGCTTTGAAAGTGTCGGGATCGTTAATTGCTGTCGTTTCTGCTATGCCCACAATTTGATAGAAAGACCGTTTGGGGATGGTTTGGGATAACCGTTTGATTTTAGGGGAATCAGCAATGAGAAAAATCGGAGTGGGTGAGGTGGTCGCCTGACATTGTTGGAGGATTAATGTGGTTATTAGGCGTAATCCCACTAAAAGAAAAACACTGCTAAACCATGCGGTTAAAAACAGCGATCGCGGCGGATTGAGTTGCGGATCATAAAAATAGCTTAAGAGTAAAGTCCCTAAATAGATCAAACTACTGATTTGTCCCACTTTCCAATAATTTTTCCATTCCGTGGAAGAACTATATAACCCCGCTTGGGTAAAAAGTAGGATGGTAACCGCAACAAATATCCAAAACAAACTCGGCATTCCCAACCAAGTCCACCACACTAATTCTGATGGCATGGGAGAATAAAATTGATTAAGATAACGAGCGAACTGCCATGCGATCGCGATCGCGCTTAAATCACTAACGAGTAAGGCTAAAATCCGCGACCAAGACCATTCTAAGAGTCTAGAAAATTTCAGTTTTTCGGGGGCGCGAATATCCGAGTTTTTTCCCCAACGGCGGTTATTCCCCACAATCTCATCCATAGCACTATCTTAATGAACCTT
>CAZTXK010000149.1:2540-6084 GCA_964617275.1 uncultured Dactylococcopsis sp.
TTATTTCTCTCACCGAGGAAACTGTCTTTAGGATTCCCGAAATCATGAGATGAGATAACAAACCATTTCATTTTTTCTGAGTGAGGAGTTGTCGCGCCAATAAAAGGACAAAAGTCGGATTATTAATAAAGTAACGTTTCCATAATCGTTGCGGTTCTTGGGTTAAGCGATAAAGCCATTCTAGTCCGAATTTCATCATCCAACGTGGGGATTGAGACACTTCTCCACTATGAAAACTGAATGCTGCGCCGACTCCCATCATCACTGCTTGTAATTTCCCCTGTTGTCTTGCCATCCATTCCTCTTGCTTGGGGCAACCTAAGCTGACAAAAACAATTTTTGCCCCTGACTCGTGAATACGCTGAATATCTTCCCTTTCTTCGGCTTCTGTTAAGTGGCGAAATGGTGGGGCATGACTTCCTGCAATAATTAAATTAGGAAACATTTGTTGCAGTCTAGATTGCAATTTTTCTAAGGTAGATGGGGTACTACCGTAAAAATAAATAGGAATCTGATCTTTGGCAGCGCGATCGCAGCAAGCTAACATTAGATCAGGACCATAAACCCGAGTTTGCTCTTTGATTCCCAAAAAACGCATCGCCCAAACAAGGGGCATTCCATCAGGAGTAACTAACGCCGCCTGATTTACAACTTCTTGATAACTGGGTTGCCAATATCCCGTCATGACCACATGAACATTGGCAGCAATAATATAACAAGAAATATCATTTTCTACCCAATTTTCAATACAATCACAAGCATCTTGATAGCTAGTAATACTAACGAGAGTATTTATAATTTTTTGTTTCAATTTACTCTAGTAGTTGTTCGTTTTACTTATACCAATTGGAGAAAACTATTGTTACACACTAATTGATTAAGGTTATTATTCGTTATTCAATTCCAGATTTTGGCAAGATTTAAGTTAAATCCTTTTAACACATCTTCTCCAGAAAGGAAATTTGGGGCTTCTAGGATTTCTACCGCTTGTTGGGAGCGATAGATAGCAACCCGCTTATTTCGTGGCTCAATTAACCAACCTAAACGACATCCATTTTCCCGATATTCTTCCATTTTCTCTGTTCCTTGCTTCCATGAATCCGAAGGTGACAGCAGTTCGATGACAAAATCGGGACACAATGGTAAAAACCCCTTTTTCTCCTCTGAAGTGAGTGCATTCCATTTTTCTAACCGAATCCAAGCCACATCTGGCGATCGCTGTGCGCCATTAGGTAAAGAAAATCCCCCAGAAGAATCAAATGTTTTTCCTAATCCCGTTTGGCGGTTCCAGATTACCAAATCAGCATTCAGTTCAGAGTTCCAAGCACTGGTTTCGCCACCGGTGGGGGACATAACAATTAATTCTCCTTTGGCATTCAGTTCTAGCTTGGTGTCGGGATTCGTTTCACAGAGGGCGTAAAACTGTTCTTTTGTCAATTGAATGATTGGGTTAAGATTTAGGGTAGTAGCACTCATAATGGTTAATAATATCTAATTTTTGATTTGGTCTCCGAAACAATCTCTGATTTTTATCTTAATGTGACAAGAAAACTCCCGTCATAGCCATGTATCAAACAGAACAGGAAAAAAAAGCCTCTCAAAAGGCGCGAGCGAGACAGAGCCGAACGGTTTGCCGCCAAGTTACGAGAATTGGGGATTGAGCCTGATGAAGTATAAAGAGGAGACATGAAAGGTACACGAATTAATATAATTAGAAAATGGAAAAAATACTTCTCCTCACTCTTAGAAAATCCTTCCTATCGAGTAATTTTTGCCACGATTAATCATTATCGAGTGCTAATCCTGATTAATCTTCATGCTAATATTTTAGCCGCTGCCTTTGAGGGAACAACATTTGGCACAATTTATCTTGCTATTAGGATTTTACAGCCTGACCAGTCTCCTGAAAGCATAGATAATCCCATAATTGCTGATACGTTTTTATCAAATTTTTTAGAACAATTGACTCAAGGGCAACTTTTTATTGGCTTAATTGTTATCAGCGTGATTATGCAATTTTTACGCCACAGTCTAGAGTATATCGGTCGGGTTAGTTCTGATTATCTCTCAGCAAGAATTCAGGCTCAGATGGTGGAGAAGATTTTTCGTCAAATTATGTCGTTAACTTTTCCGTTTGCTAGTTCTTATAAAGTTGGGGATTTAATTACTTATATTAATCAATCTGCTACGGCGGTTAATAAGCAAATTATTTATTCTAATGCTATTGCCATTGGCTTAATGAGTATTCTAGCGCAAGCAGTGGTTTTATTTGCCATTTCTCCTCTGCTGTCAATGGTAACAATTTTTATTTGTTTGATTTTATTTTTAATTCAGAAAGCACTTTTACCCAAAATTAAACAAGCGTCAAGAGAAGTGGCTAAAATTAGAGCTAATGTTTATAAACAAATTATTGAAAATATTCAGGCGTTGCGTGTGGTTCATACCTTTGCTCGCCAGTCAGAAGCCAATCAAAGAGTCCATGAGTTACAGCGAACTTTAGTGCCAACTCTAGAATATCAAAGCCGTTTGAGTCGTTTGAGTGAGCCTTTAGGGAAAATATTAACCCTAGCAATGATCGCGCTTTTACTGATTTTAGGATTTGTCTTATTAGAAGATTCTCAAACGATTTTACCCTCGATGATTACTTTTTTGGCGGTGCTAAATCGACTCTCCATGCACTTAAATGGGGTAACGGGAAAATTTAGTTTATTAGCGGAAAATGCGGGAGAGTTCAATCGTTTAGGTGAAATTTTAGAACCACAAGGAAAAGAGTTTACTCGGGTGGGGGGAAAGATTTTCCAGGGGCTTAAACAGGAAATTAAATTTGATCAGGTTTCTTTACAATATTCTGAGGAAGAAAAACCTGCTTTAAGGGATATTTCTTTTAAGTTGGAAAAGAAAAATGTTACTGCTTTAGTGGGCGGTTCTGGTGCCGGGAAATCCTCGATCGCTGATTTGTTAGTAGGGCTTTATGAACCAACTCAGGGACAGATTTTAGTGGATGGGGTGGATTTGAAGGAGTATAATATGACCAGTTGGCGATCGCGCTTAGGTGTCGTCAGTCAAGACACTTTTATCTTTAATGCCAGCATAAGCGAGAATATTCGTTACGGAAAACTGGATGCAACCGAAGCGGAAGTGAGAGAAAGCGCGATCGCAGCCCAAGCGGATCAGTTTATTCAAGCCTTACCTCATGGCTATCATACAGTTGTAGGAGAGAGAGGTTATCGGCTATCTGGCGGTCAACGTCAGCGTTTAACCTTAGCGCGATCGATTCTCAAGCAGCCCGAAATTTTGATTTTAGATGAAGCCACCAGTGCGCTAGATAGTCATTCTGAATATTTAGTGCAAGAAGCGTTAAAAGACTTTCAGCGCGATCGGACGGTTTTAGTCATTGCACATCGGTTATCAACCATTGTGAATGCCGATCAAATTATTGTGTTAGAGAATGGGGAAGTGGTAGAACAAGGAAGCCATGAGGAGTTATTACAACGGGAAGGAAAGTATTTAGAGTATTGGCGTTTACAGTCAAAAAGTCATCAGA
>CAZTXK010000150.1:0-6035 GCA_964617275.1 uncultured Dactylococcopsis sp.
TTAATTTTAAGTAGCTAAAAATGGTTTCGACAGATAGCTGAAACTCAGGCAAAATGTTTAAAGTCGGTAAAATGTCATTTCCTTGATATGTTTTTGGCTGCTGTTGTGGTAAAAAACTCATCACTAATTTTTCGTTAGGATCAATTAACCATCCTAATTCTGACCCTTGATCTAAACAGAACAGAATATTATTAATGACCCGAGTTGAACTTTGCTCAGGAGAGAGAATTTCAATTGTCCAATCGGGTGCAATCCTAAATGTATCCTCAATTTCTCCCGCTTCATTTAAGGGGATTCTATCCCACTTAAAAACCGTAATATCAGGAACAATTGATCGCCCGCCAAAGGTACAGCGCAATTCAGGAAAAGCACTTGCTAAACGTTGTCCTTCTGCAACTTGATTAATTTCGGTTGCCAAACGAATTTGTAAGCGACTATGTTTTCCTTTCGGCATGGGTTTACGATAAATTTTACCATCAATATATTCCTGAGCTGGCTTGGTTTCTGGGAGTTGAAGGAATTCTTCTAGGGAAAGTTGGGATTGAGTTTGGCTTGATAGCATAGGCTTCTCTTGGAACTAAACAGGATCCTTTTGCATTAAGATCGTCAATAACAACTCCCAAATATTTTGATGCACTTTTGGGAGACATATTGGGGACAATTCTCGTTACTATCGAAATAAAGACATTAAAATTAGGTGATTACGCCAATAGTTAAAAATGACAGATACTAATACCATTTTAGACGCACTGCGCCCAGTACAAGACCCTGAGTTACAAAAGAGTCTTGTCGAATTAAATATGATCCGAGACGTGAACTTGGATCAGGGGGCGTTAAGTTTTAAGTTAGTGCTGACGACTCCTGCTTGTCCGCTGAAAGAGATGATTGTGGATGATTGTAAAAAGGCGGTACAAGATTTACCCGGGGTGGAAACTGTAGATGTTGAAGTTACTTCCGAAACCCCACAACAGAAATCAATTCCCGATCGCGAGTCAGTGCCTGGGGTAAAAAATATTGTTGCTGTTTCTAGTGGTAAAGGGGGTGTCGGTAAAAGCTCAGTTGCGGTGAATTTAGCGGTATCTCTGGCTCAAAGCGGGGCGAAGGTAGGATTGCTCGATGCGGATATTTATGGCCCCAATGCCCCCAGTATGCTCGGTTTAGCCGATGCGAAGGTGCGAGTGCAAGACTCAGAAAAAGGGGAAGTGCTAGAACCAGCGTTTAATCATGGGGTAAAATTAGTCTCTATGGGGTTTTTAATTGATCCTGATCAACCTGTAGTTTGGCGTGGCCCCATGTTAAATGGCGTGATTCGTCAATTTCTCTACCAAGTGAATTGGGGAGAATTAGATTATATGGTGGTGGATTTACCCCCCGGAACGGGAGATGCCCAGTTAACCTTAGCCCAAGCCGTGCCTATGTCAGGAGCGGTGATTGTGACTACACCGCAAGATGTTTCCCTAATGGATGCTCGTCGCGGTTTGAAAATGTTTGAGCAGTTAGGGGTGAATGTTTTAGGGCTGGTAGAGAATATGAGTTATTTTATTCCCCCTGATTTGCCCGATCGCCGCTATGATTTATTTGGTTCTGGCGGCGGTGACAAGGCGGCAAAAGAATTGAATGTTCCTTTATTAGGCTGTATTCCCTTAGAAATTTCTTTACGGGAAGGGGGAGATAGTGGGATTCCGATTGTGGTATCTCATCCCAATTCAGCTTCTGCAGAAGCTCTCGGCGCGATCGCGCAACAGGTGGCTGCTAAAATCTCAGTAGTCGCTTTAACTTAAACTCAGATGCCAAACCTTTCTTGGAAAAAACTCAGTTGGCGTAATCTCGTTAACCCTTGGCTAGAAATGGATTGGTTTTTATTCCTTCTCGTTATTGGGGTAACAGTTTGGGGAGGAATTACCATTCACAGCGTCCAACTCCATGATGAAACCTTAAATAATTGGATCCAACATGGCATTATGGGTGGAGTTGGGGCATTGGTTGTCCTATTGATAGCTCGTTGGCGTTATGAGGAATTATTGAACTGGCATTGGCTGGTTTATATTGCTACCAATCTTTTATTGATCTCTGTCATTTTGATGGGGATAACGAGTGGGGGGGCGCAACGATGGATCAGCATTGCTGGTTTTAATGTCCAACCTTCAGAGTTTGCCAAGCTGGGAGTCATTATCACTTTAGCTGCGATTTTGCATCATCGCCGTGCGGATCGATTATTATCAGTGTTTCAAACCTTAGGCATCATTGCGCTACCCTGGGGATTGGTTTTTTTACAGCCTGACTTAGGCACCTCTTTAGTATTCGGCGCGATCGCGTTTGGAATGCTTTATTGGGCAAATGCGAACTTAGGCTGGTTGATTCTCTTAATTTCTCCGGCGGTGGCAGCGATTTTATTTCATGTTTATATTCCTGCTTGGTTGAGTTGGGGAGGCTTAATGTTTGTTATGGGTTGGCGAACTTTACCGGGGGGATGGGTATCAGGATGCGGCGCGATCGCGCTAAATTTAATCTCTGGAGGCTTAGGAACTCTGGCTTGGAATTTACTCAAAGACTATCAACAACAGCGTCTCATTCTGTTTCTGAATCCTGAGCTTGATCCCCTCGGCGGTGGCTATCACCTCATCCAGTCTAAAATTGCCATTGGCGCTGGTCAAATGTGGGGGCGAGGCTTAAATGAAGGCACCCAAACCCAACTTAACTTTATTCCCGAACAGCATACGGATTTTATTTTTAGTGCTGTGGGCGAAGAACTGGGATTTATCGGCAGTTTTGGCTTACTATTTCTATTTTGGCTCATTTGCTTACGATTACTGATGATCGCATTAGCAGCAAAAGATAATTTTGGATCACTACTCGCGATCGGCGTTCTCTGTATGATTTTTTTTCAGGTTATCGTTAACATTAGTATGACCATTGGGCTTGGCCCAGTTACAGGGCTTCCCCTTCCTTGGATGAGTTATGGACGTTCGGCATTACTCATGAACTTTATGGCAATTGGGCTAGTAGAATCCGTAAATAATCATCGACAACGAACCACATTTTTCAGCTGATATTGCTTTCAATAGCTAGTTTGGTTTCTAGAATGCCAAAATAGAAAAGACAACCGACGTTTGCCCCACCTAGTTGAAATTAAGTTTGCCCACGCAAGAATTGAAACATGGCAACCACCAATCCTTCTACCGCCATCTCCAAACAATTTGCCCACAGCTATTATGACCTTCTGGGCGTTGATCCTTCTGCTTCCGCTCTAGAAATTCGCCGAGCTTATCGCGAGTTGAGTAAGCAATATCATCCTGATACCACACAATTGCCCCAAGAAGTGGCAAAAGTCAAGTTCCAAGCCCTAAATGATGCTTATGCTACTTTGAGCAATCCCCAACGACGAGCTTTGTATGATCATCAAATTGGTTATTCTTCTCTGCACGTGATGCAGCCGTCTCTGCATTTTCAAGCCCAAGAAAAACGGGCGACAAAAATTGTCAATCGTTCTTCTGCTTATCTAGATCGCAGCGATCGTCCCCTTTCTTCAGGAGAAATCTTTGTCTTACTGCTTTTAGGGGTAACTTTTCTTGCCTGTATTGCGTTAGTTATTATAATTGGTTTAACTCGCGGCGAAGGCGCATTTCGAGTTCCTGAAGTTACCGAAAGTGCATCAACTCTAATCAAATCCTATTTAGAATTCCTATGACTTTGCCTCAAGCTGATACTCCTCTGTATAATCATTCGTTACCTGCTATTGAAGAGTGGCTAAAAAATTTAGGTTGCCAACAAGATTCAGAACAATTACATTGTTGGTTCATTGAAACTTCAAATTGGAAAGCAGAAATCACACTAGAAGTCGAAGAGTTGACGGTTTCTTATCTCAAAGCTGGAGAAGGAAATAGTGACTTAACTCGCTCTTTTCCCTATTCTCTCAGTCGTGAAGATATCGAAGCAGCGGTTTTTTCTGGCCCTTAATTTCTTCCCTCTTGGACATAAAATAGTTTCTTTAATAGAGTCAACATAATTATCCAAGACTAGACTGCCCACCCAGCATAGTTTTCTTTAGTTATTATGAGTTATCTCTTAGATACCAATGTTTGTATTCAGTTACTGAATGGTAGCAATCGTATCGAGGATTCAGCTTATGAAGATTGGGAATCGCCATAATTGTTGTTTAGAGACTGTGCGCGATCGCGCTATTTAAAAGAATTGAGTTTTGCTAATAGTTTAGTATTGGCTTGACCCTTATATTAGCTTGTTTGATTGATGCTTTTTCATTGGTTTTTACCATTCCAATAATCTCGATCACGCTAGATTCTAAAACTTAATCAAACTGCACGATAATGGACAATTTGCTTCATTGAGGTTTCTCGGATGTTCAAAAATATGGATGGAGATAAAAGTTTTCTGCTACTTGCTTTAATTAATTTTCAAGAACTGTGATCTCTTCTTTTAACTCTTCTCCTACCTTATCTTTAACCATATCTAAATCATAATCCATCTGCAATCCTAACCAAAAACGTGGCGACATCTTCAAGAAATAAGCCAAACGTAGAGCCATATCTGCGGTAATTGCTTGTTGACCATTAATAATGCCGTGAATCTGTTGGTTTGGTACTTTTAAATACGAAGCAATTTGATTGATCTCAAGGTTCATTGGTTTAATAAATTCTTCTAAGAGTACCTCTCCTGGGTGAATGGGATGTAATTTATCTTCTGTCATTTTCTCACCTCAATGATAATCAACAATCTCTACATCTATAGCGTCACCTTCTTCCCATTTAAAGCAAATTCGCCATTGGTTATTGACTCGAATGCTGTATTGTCCTTCTCTGTCCCCAGACAAACGTTCTAAACGATTTGCTGGTGGAACTCTAAGGTCTTGAAGGGTTTCGGCGCGGTTGAGCATTCGTAACTTTCGCAGGGCTACTTGCTGAATTTCTGAAGGAAGTTTGCGCGATCTCGTACGCTCAAAGATTTTTTCGGTTTCTTTATCTTTAAAGTTTCGGATCACTTTTTTGTTAAAGTGCTTAAGCAGTTCTATTCTAGCTTGCGTTGCCCTGATCGCGTAGTAAATTTAGGACTGATTAAAAGTTAGGTTTCTAGCTAACTAATCTTCTTCAAAATAATCAGAGTCAGCTTTTTTCAGCGTATAACGAGCAATTTCTGTCACACCAACATTATAATCGACCATTAGTTGAGCCATTGCTTCTCCATCAATTAAAACAATTCGCTTTTCAATTTGTTCAACATATTCCCATGCTTCTTTAGAAAATTTAGAAGTAGTCATTAAAATTCCTCGTCTTGCCCGAACCCCTTCTAAACTTCCTGTAAAACCTTGTACAATGGGTCTGCCAACTGTTCCTTCCCAGCGTTTTGCTTGAATATAAATAACATCTAAACCCAGTTTATCTTCTTTAATAATTCCATCAATTCCGCCATCACCACTTTGTCCAACTGCTTGCGCTGCATCTTTACGAGAACCGCCATAACCAATAGCCACAAGTAAGTCTAAAACCACTCGTTCAAAAAATTGAGGAGAACAAGCCTTTAAACGTTGTAAAATATCTTGGGCTAATTCTAAACGGAGGGTTTGATAACTTGATTCTAATTGTTCTTGGGGAGTTTCTTCGGTGCTGGAGGGGGCAGAATTTGGGATAGGAGAATTTGAATTTGATTGTTTTTTAAACTCTAAATATTCAGGAAATTGTTCCAAGTCTTTAGCACTAACTTTTTGCTCATGGTTGGTCTTTAGAAACTGCTTGCCTCGTTCTGTAATTTTAAATCTTCCTCTAGCAGTGCTTTCAATTAATCCAGCCTTTTTTAGATAAGTTCTTGCCCAACCCACACGATTTGCAAAGCGTGTTTGCTTTCCACTGGGAAGTAATTCATTTTTTTCAGTAGCAGTCAGTTGGAATTGAGTAGTTAAAGCATCAATTGCTTCTTGTGCATTGTGTTCATTCGCATCATTACAGAAGGAGAGAAGGGGAAACATTAAACTTTGATAGTCGGGAACAGCCATTGGTTAACTTTTTGATTGTGCGCGATCGCGC
>CAZTXK010000151.1:0-6019 GCA_964617275.1 uncultured Dactylococcopsis sp.
AAGACAACCGAATGGCAAGACTGTAACTGGCATTAGGCGTTAATTTCACCATATTGGTTATTGGTTATTTGGTAACTGGTAACTGATCACTGGTCATTAGCTTACAAAGGACGAAGGACAAAGGACAAACAACAACTGGTCACTGGTCACTGATCACCTCAATCCTATCAATGAGCCATGTTTCATCGTCGCGCACTACATCATACCGCACTCTCAAAGTGGAATCATAGGAATCTTCCTCACTGAGTTCCCCATCGCGATAAAACTTAGATATCTCACGCACTTGGGCTGTAATCCGAGCTTCATTGGGATTATCTGGAGAAAACGCGAGGTTTTCAACTTGAACACTATGGCGAAAGTATTGATACTGGTTATTATTTTCTAAGGTCTGGGAACGAGCTTTCCACTGCGAGAGTAGAGAATCGGTTAAAATTCCTTCAAGGGCTTCTGCTTGATGTTGGGGGCCAAAGGCTTGCGCTTTACGACTTAACCAACTGCGGACAATTTCTTGGGCAATTGCTTCATTCAAAATGACAGAAGACCCATCATTGGACTCTGGAGAGGGAATTTCTAGAGGGGGATTGTTAACTTCAATGGCGATTTCAAAGCGATCTCCGACCTCAAATAAAGTGGCCCAAATAGCTGTTGCGCCCCGATAGAGTCCCAATAAAACCAGCGCGATCGCGCTTAATCCCACCCCACTCATCACCAGTAAAGCCACAATTCGGGATCCCCGAGTTGAGAGACGAAGCCGACGACTCGGGCGAGGTTTCCGTCTCCGCAAAGACGGTTTGGTACTTTCCGAGGAATGGGAAGAAGACTCTGACACCACCGAAGAATCTTCCGGCAACGCCGAAACCTGAGTCTCTGTTTCTTCATTCTCAGAACTGGGAGGACTTTGATAAGATTCTAGGGTTTCCTGTACTGAGGAACTGGCAAAATAATCTTTAAGAGATGCCGATTTATCCCTTAAATCCAAAAACTTAGGAAACAGCACCGATTCTAACCATTCTTCCGCATAGCGACATAAGCCTAATAAAAGATCAGGACTTTCTCCAGCTTCACTGGCGTAGGATTGAATCTGCGCGATCGAGCTTTGATCTCGACTTTTTTCAATCTGATTAATCGCGGTTTCTGTTTCTCCTAACAATAAGGCGCACACAGATTGTTCTAACTTAACATCCGTTTGACTATTCTCTTGTTGATGGTCGCGCTCTAACTTTCTAAAAAATCGTTTTGCCTTAAAAATATAATTCGGCTCTAAATAAGCAAATCCTCTAGCGGCAGCGGCACAAGCTGCCAAATAAATCCCGACTCCCGAGGGGCGTTGGGCTTCTTTGGTAAACAGTTCTTCTTGTTCAGCAGCAGTTAAATAGCTACGAATTTGCTGGACAAAATGGAGAAACTCCTCCACATTTAAGCCAGAACGATCAGGGTTTTCCCCATCAATGCCTCCCCGTTTTTCCAACATGGTTTCTAGGAGTTGCAGGGCTAATCCTACTTTTTCCTGATCTTCATCTCTTTGGGAGAGCAATTCAAAAATACGATAAGGAGACAGTTTCTCTAACTCACTCGCCATTTCCTGACGCAGCTCCGGAAATAAATTCCAATCCTCTAAAATTTGATATCCTGCAACCACCGTCTCCCCTGCCGCTTCATATTGTTCTTGTCGCCATAATTCCCGCCCTAATTCCCAATCCGCTAACACCAAGGTTAAAACTAGATCGGCTTGCATCGATTGAGAAAGGGGATGATCCTGAGAAGACGTAGCGCGTTCAGGATGGGCTAAAACCCACGCCGCTAAATCCCTTACCCGTTCATATTCTCCCAGTTCATAGAGAATTAATAACGCCCCTAATAACTGTTGGGGGGTTTCTACCTCTAGAATTGGCGTTTGTGGCGCGATCGCGACCGCCTCTTCTTCTTCTCTTTGAATATGAGGTAACGCCACCGCTTCTTCCTCAGTCGTGATGTTATAAGCCTTTAGTAAATAATTGGCATCATACTCACTACGCTGTTCAGGATCAGATAACACCTCATAAGCCAAATCTAGCAGCTCTTTTCTTGCCGCAAGAGTTTCTTGACTGTACTCAGAGTGAGGAGTTTGACGAAGACGATCTTGATAAGCCTGCTCAATTTGTTCAGCCGTTGCTTGTAAGTGTCCACCAATGATTCGGTAATAGTCGAGTGGAATTCGCACAGTTCACGTCCCCAGCTTCGAGCGGTTACAGTAAGGTTTTTCTACTTTCAGATATCAGTATATCCTCGTATTAGTTCAATTTTAATGCTTATAATGCGGATCATTAGGAATCTCCTAATTGCGGTTGTAACCGATTGTGGTTTCTGAATTTCCCAAAGCAACTTCTCCGGTTACTTCTTTTCTCACCTCTTGGTTGACTCCTAATTCTTCTAAAATAACAATCGGGTTCGGTCGAGCATTAATATCAATCTCTTTCACTAAAACTTGATCTTTAGCAATCAATTCTCCAGCCCTAACATGGCGACTGGTTGGCTCATTCGGCGCTTTAATAATGGCAACGGTTTGATTTCCGATTCGCAATGCGCCTTGAATTTGTATTCCCCGCGCTAATTCGGGTTTAGGAGGAGGCTTGGGAGTTTGTTGTTCGGTGGTTTCGGGTTCAGGTTGTTCGGGTTCAGGTTGTTCGGGTTCAGGTTCTGATTCTACCCTTGTAATTCTTTCAGGAGAAACCGGAAAGAAGCCAAATGGATCGTCCCGTTGTTGTCCTGGCACATCGCCTCGTTGGCGGACAAACTCATTGGGATCGCTGGCCTGTTGCAACCCTGATACGGAAGGAACTCGCGATCGCGCTATTTCTTCCTCTTCCTGCTGTTCCGCCTCTTCTTGCTGTTCCTCTTGCTCGTTATTTTCTGGAGAAGGAGTAGTTTCTGTTGTTTGATCATCTGGTTCAGTTTCTACGCCAAATGGCAATAAATCACAACCCCCTAAGAAAAAACTTACAATTAAAAAGAGATTTAATAGATAGAATTTTTGCATAATAACTTGTTCCCCTTCCGCTAATCACTAATTATATTTTAAGGGGCATAGATTAGTTTTAATTAGTTTAATTCATATTGTATCCCCACTAAACAATTATTCTCTAAATTAGCTCTTAGCCTCCTGAAGGAGTTTTTTTTGATCCAATGGTCATTGACATAATTGCAATTCAGTTTATACAATGTAGATACTAAACAGAGCAAAAGAATTCGCTATGACAACATCAATTAAAAAATGGGGAAATAGCCTTGCTGTTCGCATCCCGCAAGCGATCGCGGAACAAGTTCAACTGGAAGAAGGCGCGAAGGTCTCCTTTCGTATCTCTGAAGAAGGATTCCTTATTTTGATGCCACAGCAAAGAAAAAAATATACCCTAGAGGAATTACTTGCAGGGGTGACTCCAGAGAAATTTGAAGGGGAAATGGACTGGGGAGACTCAGCGGGTCAAGAATTTTGGTAACTAATTATGTACATTCCTGCTCGTGGTGATTTTGTCCATCTTAACTTAAACCCTCGGACAGGGCGAGAGCAGTCTGGCAAGCGTTTTGCTCTTATTATGTCTCCTCAACCCTTCAATCGAGTTTCTTCCCTAGCTTTTGTGTGCCCGATTACTACTAAAGTGAAAGGATTTCCCCTAGAAGTAGAAATCATCAACAATCCAGGCAAAATTTATGGAGTCGTTTTAGTGCATCATCTCAGAAGTATAGATTGGAAAGAAAGAGATGTACAATATATTGAGCCTGCTCCCCAAACCGTTGTTGAAGAAGTGGCTGCGAAGCTAGAACCCCTGATTCTATTTTAGGCAGTTTTATCATGAATTTAAATCATATTGTGTCCCCACTAAACAAGTATTCCCTAAATTAGCTCCCTTTAAGATAATCCCTTCTAATTCAGCACACAGTAAGTTTGCGCCAAATAAATTCGCGCCAGATAAATTTGCTCCCCGTAAGTCTGCTTCTTCTAAATTTGCCTCTGATAAATCAGCCCCTTGTAACTGAGCTTCTGATAAATTGGCTCCTTTAAGGTTAGCTCCTTGGAAGTTTACGCCGTGTAATTCACTTGCTCTTAAATCTCCTCCTTGAATATTGGCTTCACTGAGATTAGCACCACTGAGAAACGCCCCCATTAAACTAATTCGTAATAAGATTGCGCCCATTAAATTAGCGCCGCGTAAGTTACTTCCTCGTAAATCGGCTCCCTCTAAATTGGCTTGAGTCAGATTAATCCCCAACAAACTACCGCGAAGATCGCAGCGGATTAGCTTTCCTCCTAAAAGGTTTGCGCCATCGAGATAAGCCGCTTGTAAGTTGGCTTGAGACAGATCAACGCCGACTAAATTTGCCCCTCGAAGGTTGGTTTTTTCTAAATGAGCTTGAGCTAAACTTTCATCTTCGAGATCAGCTCCAGCAAGCTCGGAAATTTTGCCGTTTCGGATTGCTTCAATGTCCATTTTTAATTATCAGGGGTTAACTGTTCATTTTCTAGGAGCCACATTCCTGCCGAAATTTTCGGTTGAGAAGTTTCGAGGCTCATTCCTTGTTGCATTCCCATTACTAATAATCCTAGAGCTTCTGAGAGCTTGGGATCAAAACGGGTGTTGGCTTGCTCTTGACACTCGGAAAGGGCTTGACTTAAAGTTTCTTCCCGACTGCTGTTTTTGTCTTTGGTGCGTAGATCATTAACACGCCGTTGAAAATCGCTCACGATGGCTAAAATTCTGGATTCTAAGGGAATGTTATCATGGGCAAGTCCACCGGGAGTTCCTGTGCCGTCCCAATTTTCGGTTTGGTGGGTAATAATCCGCGCGATCGCGCTCATTCTTGGCATCGCTCGCAGCGCTTCTACACCGGGAATTAAATCACAAGAGGGAGCTTTTTTTTCGTCTTCTTCTTGCTCTTGAGGCGTTTGACCTAAAGCTGGCACTAACCGATGGAGTAAACTGGCTAAACGGAGGCGTTTTTGCTGCCAGGCTGGTAAGTCTAACACTTGTCCCATGGTTTCCGCGAGTGCAGTAACTTCTGCTGCTGCCATGGGGTTTTCCAGATCGGCTTGGTCAATCAGTTGCGCCATGCGGAGAAACGCTTGCATCTCATTAGAGAGTAAATTATCGTCTAGCGCTTGCGATTGCGGTAAGTAGGAAGCCTCACTATCGGCTTGGGCTTGTTGGTGGAGAAGTTCAGACTGAGAATGCTGCAGATAATCCACCACCTGCGACACAACGATGCCTGTATCTTCCGATTCCACTTTCCCAAATTCGTTACTGATTTCTTGATAATGTTGATTCAGTTCCGTTGCGAGAGGCTCATGATATTGCTTAATATGCGCGATCGCGATTTCAACGGTTTCTTGCACTAAATGCGGTTCAAATGTCCAAAACCCATAGAATTTGCGTTCTAAATCATGTTCTGGCAAGCCATTTTTCCCATAATCCGCTTCGGAAAGTTCCTGACATAATACCATCGCCGTATAACTCGGAGAACAGATAATTAAATGCCATTCTTGCGCCACGGGATCGGTGTCTGGATTTAAGCTCACTAAATCCACATTCTCCCGTTGGCTGGTGGCATGTTCCCCAAAACTAGCTCCTGGAGAAGCCATAATTGTTATTTTCCGAGCATGGTTCGCAATATCCCCATAGCGATCAGCTTCTTGCAAATACCATTTTCCCTGTTGAAAAGCACTAATCACCAAGGGAGAACTTTTGGTATTGAGAATAAAATCTTCAAGCGCGTGACAAAGTGCCACTAACGTATTTTTATAATAGACTCCTAAATTTAGAGCCTGATCCGTATTTTGGTGAGCGGTATAGAGTTTTTGTAAAATGGATCCTTCAAGCATAATTAATTTTAGTTGGGGGTAGGAGGAGAAGTAAGGTAAGAATATCTACTTTCTGAACTTGAGCTACCTTATCTCTAGTTTAAAGTCTTGGTTTGGTATCTAGGTTTTAGTTAATCGTGACTCGTTGAGCCTCCTTTTGCAGGATAAATTAGGGGAAAGTTTCTT
>CAZTXK010000152.1:0-3699 GCA_964617275.1 uncultured Dactylococcopsis sp.
ACATCAGAGTTGGGATAACCATTGCATCACTTTTTTACCTAGAGAAACCCCATTGAGGCGATCAATTTCTCTCACTCCTGTGGGACTGGTAACATTAATTTCAGTGAGATAACCACCGATGATATCAATTCCCACAAACCATAAGCCATCGGAACGGAGGGTAGGCGCGATCGCGCGACAAATTTCTTGATCTCGCGTTGTAATCTCAGCGGCTGCAATCCGACCTCCGACTGCCATATTACCGCGAAAATCCCCTCCCGTGGGAATCCGATTCACTGCGCCAATGGGTTCTCCAGCTAATAAAATAATCCGTTTATCCCCATCTTTGGCTTCTGGGAGAAACGCCTGCACCATCACAGGTTCTTTTTCCTTCTGGGTACTGATTTCAAGGAGAGAATTAAAATTTTTATCTCCAGCTTGCAAAAATAAAATGCCTTCTCCTGCCTTTCCCCCTAAAGGTTTTAAAACGGCTCCCCCTTTCGCTTCCACAAACTCTCGAATTACATGCTTATCAAGGCTAACAATGGTTTCTGGAATGACAGAAGAAAACTGCATCGCATATAACTTTTCATTCGCTGCTTGTAACCCACGGGGCGAATTAATAACCAATGTCGGAGTGGGGGTTAATAAATCTAAAATCTGCGTTGCATATAAATAAGGAATGGTGACTGGGGGATCGGTTCGCATAAACACCGCATCCATCTTTGATAATGGTTGCAATTCCCATTTCCCCAATTGATACCATTCCTTCGGTGCTACCCAGTGGTTCTCTTCTAGTTTGACAGGATTGAGAGTGAGCGGTTGGAGTCGCCCCCAAGCCTGAGACTGCACAATACTTAAATAGGAAGCAGAGGTTACCCAAACCTCATGCCCTTGGGCTTGCGCCGCTTCCATTAAAGCCACTGTTGTGTCGTGAGTGGGATCAAGCTGGGGTAAGGGATCAATAATAAACGCAAGTTTCATGCCATAAAACTCCAACCAACAATCATTTAATTTAAAATGGAATCCAACTTCCCTTCTTTTTCTAGAGCATATAGCTCATCACAGCCTCCAATCGAGGAATCATTAATAAAAATTTGGGGAAGGCTGCGTTTACCATTAGCGCGTTCCGCCATTTGCTCTCTTGCTTGTTCATCTCCATCAATGGAGTATTCTGTAAAGGGAATCTCTTTTTCCGTTAAGAGAGCCTTTGCTCGCAGACAAAATGGACAGGAACTCCAAGTATAAATTTCAACGTTTGCAGACATAGGATAATTCGCACTCTGATCAGTTTCCTTGCCTATTATCTTAACTTGTAAAGTTCCTTAACAATCAGAGAATCAAATTATGACCATTAGTCAAACGCTGTGGCAGCAAAACCAAGATATCGCCAAAGCTAGCCTCAACCATCCTTTTGTCAAAGGAATCGCCGATGGAAGCCTGAAACAGCCTTGTTTTGCTTTTTATGTGGGGCAGGATGTTTTCTTTTTAGAATCTTTTGCTCGGGCATATAGCATTGCGGCGGCTAAAGCCCCAGACTGGGAAGGTTTTAAATCTTTCCATGAACTCGCGGGAGGGGTTTTAGAAGAATTAAACCTGCATCAAAGTTATGCTCAACAATGGGGAGTGAATTTACAACAAGTGACTCCCTCGGTGGCAACTCGCCGTTATACCGATTTTCTCTTGGCAACAGCTTGGGGAAAAGATGTGGGGTTAACGGCTGCGGCTATGACTCCCTGTATGCGTCTTTATTATTTTCTTGGCACAGAATTAGCTAAAGATGGGATCGGGAATCATCAATATAGTGATTGGATTCAAACCTATAGTAACTCTGAGTTTCAGGAACTGGTTAGCAATTTAGAAATGCTTATTGATCGTTACGTTACAACTGAGGAACAAGCAAACGATCATTACCGTTATGCCCTTCTCTGTGAGCGTGATTTTTTTGCGGCAGCTTGGGAGAGTCATTAGTCATTAGTCATTAGTAGGGGCGAACGGCCGTTCGCCCGTACTCATCATTGGTCATTAGTCATTGGTTTACAAACAACAAAGGACGAAGGACAAACAACGAAGGACAAATAACGAATAAAATGAAGCTCTCACCCCGTCTATTACTCTTAATTTTAAGCATCAGTGTGGTGCTGGTGCTGATGATTTGGTTGGTGAGTGCAATTTACCAGCTTTATATCCAAATTGCTTTTACTGCGCCAATTTTAGCGAATTTACTGCTTTTATTATTAATGGGGGTAATTGTGGCGCTAGTGGGTGGAGTTATCTACTATTTTCAAGGGGGATTTAAGGGGAACGGGAAGAAGAAAAAGAAAAAACAGCATTCTAAGGTTAAAGCTCCAGAAGAGAAAAATGAAGCCGCTCAAGCAAATTTACAGGCGGTGAAAAAGCAGGTTGAACAAATCCAAGATGAAGTTGCCCAGCAAGCGTTATTAGAAAAATCTCAAGCCCTGGAAGCGAATTTTAGTCGTCAATCTTTCCAAGTGACGGTTTTTGGGACGGTTTCGGCGGGAAAAACCTCTTTAGTGAATGCGTTAATGGGGCGGGTTGTTGGCGAGGTGAGTGCGCCTATGGGAACAACGAAGGCGGGGGAAACCTATCGCTTATCCTTACCCGATATTGAGCAAGATATTTTAGTCACAGATACCCCGGGCATTTTAGAAGCAGGAGTGTTGGGAACGGATCGGGAAAAGTTAGCGCGAGAACTCGCTACCGAAGCGGATTTATTACTATTTGTGGTGGATAATGATTTACGCCAGTCAGAGTATGATCCTTTGTCGGTATTGGCTGGAATTGGGAAACGATCGCTGCTGATTTTTAATAAAACTGATCTTTATGCGGAGGAAGATCAAGTTGCCATTTTAGAGAAACTGCGATCGCGCACGGAAAACTATATTTCCTCTCAAGATGTCATTTCTATTGCGGCTAATCCTTCTCCCTTTCATACCGATAGTGGGGATACGGTGCAACCAGAACCTGATATTATGCCCCTCATTAAACGGGTAGCTGCGATTTTACGTGCTGAAGGGGCAGACTTAATTGCTGATAATATTTTACTGCAATCGCAACGGTTAGGAGAAGAAGCCCGTCGTCTCATTGATAGTCAACGTCGCCGTCAAGCGGATAAAGTCATCGAGCGTTATCAATGGGTAGGCGCAGGGGTGATTGCGGTTACGCCGCTTCCCGTGGTGGATATGTTGGGAACTGCTGCTGTTAACGCGCAAATGGTGGTGGAAATTGGGAAAATTTACGGCTGTGAAATTAATATGGATCGCGGACGAGAGTTAGCCTTATCTTTAGGAAGAACCCTCGTCAGTTTAGGGGTGGTGAAAGGGGTCATCCAAATGGTTTCGACGGCGTTACAGATGACAGTGGCGACTTATATGGCAGGAAAAGCGGTACAAGGGGTGAGTGCGGCTTATTTAACGCGCATTGCTGGAAAAAGTTTTATTGAGTATTTCCGTCAAGATCAAGACTGGGGAGACGGGGGAATGACAGAGGTGGTCAAACGCCAATTTCAACTTAATCGCCGCGATGAGTTTGTCAAATCCTTCCTGGGAGAAGCCATTGAAAAAGTGGTGCAGCCGTTAATGAATGAGGAGGAAGAAGACGCTGAGGAAGATCGCGAAGACAATCAAAAATCTGATTACACTGATTCGAGAAATGATGATTGGTCAAACCCACCGAAACAGAAACTAGAAGATTGGTAAA
>CAZTXK010000152.1:3799-5998 GCA_964617275.1 uncultured Dactylococcopsis sp.
GGAAATATTTTTTGCCATAACCAATGAGGATAAGCCGCTGCATCAGCATCGGTTAGGGTTTCAGGACAATTTTGGCTTACCTGTAGCGCGATCGCGTGTAAACTTTCTAGATTCCCGGTTGTCTCTAAGCCAATACTCCACCACTGCTGATCTTGAACTCGTAATGCGGTGAGTTCAAGGTTACAAAAGGTATCTAAAGAGAGAATAAACTGCCGTTGTTGTCGGGTTTTTTCCACGGCTACCCAAACTTGATCTTCAGGAGAAAACCCCTTGATATCTTCACAGACCCATTTTACCCATTTCTCAACGCTCCCTTGCCATTGTTGATGCAGATTAAATGTTGCCAGTTTTTCCTCTCGCCATTTCATTTCTAATCGCCCTTCTCGGAATTTCAGATTAAAATAGTCACAAGGCGCGATCGGTCTTAAATACCAATCGGTACGGGTTGGGGCTTGTTTAAGCCATGTTCCGGCGCAATGGTGTTCAAACCATTGGCGTAAGGATTGGGGAATTTCTCCGGGCTTAAACCATCTCATTTCTAATGTTTCTAGCATTGCTCCCTCCTGAAATTTCATGATCAATTATTAACGATTCCTTGTCTAATTCTCCTCTGAATTTGCTATCCTTAGAGTTATAGCTTATTGATTTATATTTGCAATAACCCAATTGGAAGCTCATGTCACAACAAGCCCTCTGGATTAGTGTTAGTTCCAGCTTAAAGAAATTCCATCGTCCTCTCCTCAAGTCTCTCTCATCGCAAACAACTGTCCGTGAGTGGGAATATCAGCAAGGTTCAGATGAGGCTTCTGACCTTAATATTCCTTTAACCTTACTGCATGATTATCTCAAGAATCTTGATCATCCGCTTCACCTGATTGGACATAGTACCGGTGGTATAGTGGCTTTACTGTATGCTGATCGCTATCCAGAACGAGTTAAATCTCTTACTCTGTTAGGGGTGGGAGTTCATCCTTTAATGGACTGGCACGCCCATTATTACGCTTATCGCCAGCTTTTACCCTGTAGTCGGGAAATTGTCTTAGCGCAGATGGTACGGGCGTTATTTGGTCAGCAAAATCAGTCTCGAACTAAGCATTTAGTGCAGTTATTAGATGAAGACTTGAAAACTACGCCGTCTCCTCATTCCTTATTCGAGCGCAGTACCATGAAGCCAAAACAGTTATCTTGTCCGGTCTTGGTTTGTGGCAGTGAAGATGATACGATTGTTGATCCTTGCGCGATCGCGGGATGGGAAAATTATCTCAAGCCTGAGGATCAAATTTGGCAATGTTCACAGGGACATCATTTTTTCCATTACTTTGATCCGCAAATGGTGGGCAAGGAAATTTTGAAATTCCAGCAAAAGATCAACCAACAATCTGTTAAACACTCGCTAATGAATCACCAAAAATGAAAATTGCCACTTGGAATGTCAACTCAATTCGGACTCGTAAAGAACAAGTTTTAGATTGGTTAACTCACGAAGATGTTGATGTTCTTTGTTTGCAGGAAACGAAAGTGATTGATCCAGATTTTCCGCGATCGCTGTTTGAAGAGAGGGGGTACGCCGTGGCGGTTTCTGGGCAAAAAGCCTATAACGGGGTTGCCATTTTTAGTAAACAGCCTTTAGAAACAGTTAGCTGTGGGTTTTCTCCGATTGTTGGGGAGGAAATAACAGGCAACTTTGATGAACAAAAACGACTTATTACTGCGGTGGTGGATGGGATTCGTCTGGTTAATGTTTATATCCCCAATGGCAGCAGTGTGGGGAGTGACAAATATGAGTATAAACTGGGCTGGCTGGAGGTTTTAAAACAATACTTGCAGCAACTGTTACAAACGGAAAGCCAAATTTGCCTTTGTGGGGATTTTAATGTTGCCCCAGAGAATCGAGATATTTATGATCCGAAAAAAGGGGAGGGCAATCATATTATGGCTTCCCCAGAAGAACGAAGCGCGATCGCGCTGATTCAATCTTTAGGCTTCCAAGATGCGTTTCGCAAATTTACCGAGGAAGGCGGACATTATAGTTGGTGGGATTATCGCACCCGTGCCTTTTCTAAAGATCGGGGATGGCGCATTGATCACCACTTTCTTACCCCAGAACTTTATCAAAAAGCGGTTAATTGTTGGATTGATCGCGCCCCTCGCAAACAGGAAAAACCGAGCGATCATACGCCAGTCATTGTTGAGATTTAA
>CAZTXK010000153.1:0-5950 GCA_964617275.1 uncultured Dactylococcopsis sp.
TAGACCCCGCCCGAATGCAACTAATTTCTGGGTTTGTTGATACTTATTTACGCTTAAGTGCAACTGAATTGGAAATTTTTAATCAAGAGTTTGAACAAATCGAATCAACAAAAGTTAAGGAGGGCATTATGAAAATTACAACCAGTTGGAAAGAACAAGGAAAACAGGAAGGAAAAGAAGAAGGACAACAACAATTAATCCTTCGCTTACTTAATTATCGTCTGGGAGAGTTATCATCTCCAACGCAAGCCGAAATAACGAAATTAAATAGTTCTCAGTTAGAACAACTCGGTTTAGCAATGTTTGATTTAGAAAATGAAGATGAGTTAAAGCATTGGCTAGCTAATTTTCTGACGAATCATTAATAATCTTCAAGTGCGAATAAAGATCATTTGAGATAAGCAATAGTAACGCCATTTCCTCCTTCATTTTGTGGCGCGAGTTCAAATCGTTCCACTTGGGGATGTTGTTTGAGAAATTCATGGACTCCCTGACGCAGTTTTCCTGTTCCTTTTCCATGAACAATCCATAATGCCCCGCCATTTTGAGAACGAATGGCATTTTCTAATTGACTTTCTGCCGGCGAAACCCGATAACCGCGAACATCGAGAGTATTGCTTTCAGTGCGAACTGTGGGGGCTTCATTAGCTGTCTTTTTGGGAGTTGTCGCTTTTTGTTGTTTTTGTTGCAGTTCGGGCTTTTTCCCATCTAAGGATTCAATATCAGCCAGCGAAACCGTCATTTTCATCATTCCTAACCGAATCGTGAGTTTTCCTTCTGCATTGGGCGCGGTTAAGACTTCTCCGGTTTGATCAAATTTAGGTAGCCTGACTTGTTCCCCGACTTGTGGTTGATAATTGGGTTTTGGTTTTGGGGGTTCGGTTTTAGGAAGATGACGAGAGGCAATTTCATTAACCGTTTCTGTGGCTTTTTGGGCTGCTTGTCCGGTTTTTTCACCCTCTTGTAATTGTTTGATGACTTGGGCAATTTCTTGTTTTGCCTCTTTGACGGCTTGGTTAACGGCTTCTTCTTGAGAACGCTTTAAGTCTCCTTCTCTGGCTTCTAAAACTTGGGCGCGATTAGAGACCTCTTGATAGAATTTCTCGGCTTGTTCGACAAGTTGACGGGCTTCTTTTGCCTTTTCTTCTTGTTCTCTTCGTTGTTTTTCTAACCCGGCAATCACTTGGTTAACATCTTCTGAACCCCCAGCCATGCGTTCTTTTGCCATATCAAGAATCTCTGAGTCTAACCCCAGACGACTTGCCACGGTTACGGCGTTAGAACGTCCCGGAATCCCCCATAATAGCCGATAAGTGGGGGAGAGGGTTTCTTCATCAAATTCTACAGAAGCATTTTCAAAGCGTTCATCTTGATATTTTAGGGCTTTTAATTCGCCGTAGTGGGTGGTGGCAATGGTGAGACGGACTTTTGTTGCCAGATACTGTAATAACGCGATCGCGATCGCGCTTCCTTCCGCCGGATCAGTTCCTGCGCCCACTTCATCTAATAAGACTAAAGAGGGTTTCATTTCTTCCTCGTCTTGGGGATTAATTGCATCAATAATGCGGGTAATACGTCGAATATGTCCAGAAAACGTAGAAAGACTCTGTTCAAGGGACTGTTCATCCCCAATATCGGCTAAAATTTGTTCAAACCAAGGAATTTCCACAGGTTCTTTGGCGGGAATAAATAACCCCACTTTTGCCATTAAAGCCACTAATCCCAAAGTTTTTAGGGTTACTGTTTTTCCGCCAGTATTGGGTCCCGTAATTGCCACGACACGAGTTTCGGGATTAATTTGCACATCAATCGGAACCACAGAGGTACTTGGTTCATGGTGTTGTTGCCAAACCAAAAGGGGATGGCGTAAGCGACGGAGAGTGATTCTCTCTTCACTGCTGGCTTCCACAAAACGTGGCGGGTTGGCTTCTAACCAAAGGCTATAACGCGCCCTTGCTGTGGCTAAATCCAGTTTGGTAGCGATGGCTAAGAGAAGTTCTAAATCATCTTTAATTTCTCCCACTTGTTCGGTTAAGGCTTGTAAAATCCGTTCTTCTTCTCGTTGTTCTTGTCGGATATACTGGCGTTGTTGGTTGCCTAATTCCACCACCGAATGGGGTTCAATATAAAGGGTTGCCCCTGTACTAGAACTATCATGGACAATACCGGGAATTGCTTCTTTTTGTCCCGCTTTTACGGGAATCACAAAACGTTCATCCCGTTGAGTAATCACCGGTTCTTGCACTGCCCCGCCTTGGCGTTGGATAATGTTTTGCAGCTTTTGGTAAACGCGATCGCGCCGTTCTTTAATTTTTTGACGAATTTCCCCTAACTTCGGGCTAGCGCGTTCGGTAACTTTTCCCTTCTCATCCACACAACGGTTAATTTCTTGTTCCAACTCGGGGTAAGTTCTCACTTGGGAAATTAATTCCTTGAGACGGGGAGACTCTTCTAAATCATCAATCACCCGTCGCAGTCGTCGCATTGCGATTAAGGTACTGGCAATTTGAACCAAGGTTTCTCCTGGCAAAATCCCTTTATATTCGGCACGTTCTAACGCCGAACCAAAATCATAAATCCCCTCAAACTTCCAGCCTGTTGTTAAATCTTGTTCTAGCTGATAAACTTCTTTCGTTTCTGTCAGAAGAGTCGTGCTAGTTTCGCGATCGCGCGGAATGGGAAGATTTCGGGCTGCCCGTGCGCCCAATTTGGTGCTGGTAAAGGTAGCAAGATGTTCACCTAAACGATGCCATTCTAAAAGTTCCAGAGTTTCTGTTTCTATCAAGGTAATGCAAGTCGGTTACGCTTCTATATCTATCTTAATCATTGTTGTTCATCAAAGATTGGCATAATTTCCGTACTCGGGAAAGCTATTTTAGTGGAGAGCTTTTTTAAGCTAATTTTAATCACAGTCGCTCATAATTGAAAGCAAATCAATTGCCATTACTTTCTAGAGAACAGTACCATACCAATTAGCCATGTTTTCTATCATTCGTTTTCCGATTCTACTCACTTGTCTAGTTGCCGTTACCCTTGCTGGCTGCAACGCTGAAATGAAATCCTCCTCTTCTACTTCCCAGTCTTCCCCAGAAGACAAAGTAGAAGCCCTTTCCCCAGAAAAACAAGAACAAGTTACGGCTTTAATTAAAAAAGGAAATCAAAAAATTGCTAATGGGGAGTATGAAGTTGCCATTGAAGAATTCAATCAAGCCCTTGCCATTGAGGAAACCAATGCTAAAGCACTCGGACATCGAGGGATAGCGCACTCTCAGTTAGAAAATTATGAACAGGCTCTAGATGATTATAACCAATCCCTCAACCTTAATGCCGATAACCACCAAATTTATTATAATCGGGGGCTTGTACAAACCCGTCTTGAAGATTACAAAAGCGCGATCGATGATTTTACCGAAGCGATTAAGCGTCAACCTAACTTTGCACCTGCGATAGGAAGCCGTGGTTTTGCTTACGCAGAATTAGAAAATTATAAAGCAGCGATCAAAGATTTAGAAAAAGCCTCCCAATTATTTAAAGAAAACGGAAACAAGCGCGTAGCTTACCGTCTGCAACGCGCCGCTCGCTATATTCAACCTTAATGTCAGAGATTACGCCTTACTAAACGGAAGGCACCTGCTTTGACCGTTGCTCAATATTTGATTCAAAAATTGTAAAGTAATGGTATAAGTGGGTTTAATTCCCAGTTGTCCTAAACTTCCTGAAGCCAAGGTACTCCCTGAGAGTAAGGGATTATCAGAGGCATAATAGGCATAGCGTAACGTAACATTTTCATCAATGCTACGACGAATTTTAGCAGCAGATTGGATTGCCTTTTGTATATGCGCCCCTTCCATTTCTAACCCGATCGCGCTCCAAGACGATTCTTTGAAATATTGGAGAATATCAGCATTTTGCAAGGAGGTTCCCAAGACAGTGATCATCGCGCCCTTGTAAACAGGAAGCCCTGTATCCGCAAAATCTTCGGGTTGAATGGCATTTTCAAAGGGATAGTTATCGGCTGTTCCTTCAAACAGGTGAGCCGTGGGAATCATCAAATCTCCTTTCTCACCCATCAAAGTCCCTGCTTTTCCCATAACAGAAATGGAACGGACATTCAGTTTTTTCCTTTCTGTGTCGGTTTTGTAGGGTTTTAGCAATTCATCAAAAATTTCAAAGGCTTGTTCCCCAAAGGCATAATCCATTACCAGAATGATCGGTTTTTCTTGTTCTAGAAATTCGCGATCAATTTGAAGTTCTGGACTGAGTGAGTCCACTGGAAGCAAGGCAGTATCAAACAGTTGCACGGGAATATTCGTTCCCGCCCCATCCGGGAGATATGACATTCCATGCTTTTCGCCAAACGCCCAAACCTGCTGCTTCCATTCTTCATTTTCAGGTAAATTTAACTCCCGTGCCATTTCCTCAATGGTACAAGCTCCCAATTTCGGTTTTAAGGCTGGAAAAGCACACAAACTATTGAGAATACTGTGTAAATTAGCACTAATAATATGTAAGGGACGCTCCCACAAATTATTCTTGAGCAAGAAGGTTTTGACATCCCTTGCCCATTTTTCCCCATGAATGTGATGTCCAATGCGCTCTCGCAGGGCCGGGCTAAAGGAAATTTGACGATCCGCTTTGCGTTCTGTCTGATAACCTACACTGCGGTTTTGGGTTTCTTCCATTGCTAACCGTCCTAACCCGTAAATAATCTGAAAAAAGCCATTGTTAGTGGCTCCGGCGGCTTGGAATCGTTCGTAGGCTTCTACCGTTTCTGCATAAGTACGCCCTAATAAGGTGCTGGCATAGGAAAACGCCCGTTCTTTCACCTCTTGCGCTTCTACTTGCGAGGAGGGAGCGCGATCGGTATTTATCTGTTCGTTAACAATTGCTTCGAGTTTTAACCATTCTTGAGTCGGTTGATTTTCCTCTAAAGCGTGTTCTGCAATTTTATTGGCTTCGACATACATAAAGGTTAAGTGAGTCAGGATATCGTAAATCTCACTGCGCCCCCGAGTCACTTCCACTAGCATCGTTTCGTGATCAATGCGATAACAGTTGCGACGGCGTTTTGCGGGAATAATTTTCTCAAACCCCGAGTCTCCATAGCCTTCCGCTGCGACTAATTTGACAAAACGACACTGTTCGATGCCACGGGGTAAGCGATCCATAACATAGACTAAGCCGTTGAGTTCCACTTTTTCTGGATCCGCCATTAAGCCGTAAATTTCGGGTTGCAGGGCTAACAAGGCTTCTTTAAGAGCAGCGCCAGAAGCACCGTTAGGTTTATAGTAGCCCCGAATAAATAAATGGCGCATGATAATGTAAATATGCTCGATCGCGGCTCGGGATTCTTGGGCGCGAGTGCGAGGGGGAATGGCAAAATTCATAGCACTGTTACCTAACACGGATTTGATATGAGTGGTGACTTATTCTATTTTTCTTAAATTTTACAATTCATTTTGACTTGCTAGATCAAACGCCATTAATTTCGCTTTAAAAGGAAAAAGAACGGTTGCGATATGGGCTTAAAATCCATTAATCCTAGCACTGTCGTTTCATCAATTTTCCGAAAATGATCATGGATCGGCAAATAATCATAAATCATGGTTGCACTAACTGCGCCGCGGTATTCCATCATTCTTAGTCTCGCTCTCGATTGTTCAGTTTGCAACCAAGGAATACTTAAGCGAAAGAAAGTCCCCAAAAAATTTTGTTTGGGAAAATTCAACTTTACAGCTAAGTCCATCAAAAGCGGATTAGGAGCAACTTTAATCGGCTGATTCTTAGCATTCAGAAATAACAAAGGATGAACTTGCTCAGAGTTTACAAATTCTTTTCCATACCAATTAAATGTTTCTAATAACCCATCCATAGGGTGATTCGTATGCAATCCATACCCTCGCCATTTACCGAGCATAAATTCTAAATCAATGGTTTCTAATTGATCAAA
>CAZTXK010000154.1:0-5938 GCA_964617275.1 uncultured Dactylococcopsis sp.
AACTTAACTCTGCGGCAAGCGCGATCGCTGCTTTTAAACTGTCACAACTGGCAATCCCGTTTCCAGCAATATCAAAAGCCGTACCATGATCGGGAGAGGTACGGATAAAGGGTAAGCCAATAGTGGTATTAATCGCTTCCTCAAACGCCATCAACTTCACAGGAATTAATCCTTGATCGTGATATAATGCAATATAAGCATCTGCTATCGCCTGATTCGCATCTTGAAACCATGCTAAACCGGGTTTCACCCAAAGCGTATCGGGGGGAACTAATCCTATTAATTTAACATCTGGGTATTGAGAACGCGCTTGTTCTAGCCAAGGAGAAAGCCAGTCTTGTTCCTCTCTCCCCAATTGCCCAGCTTCGCCACTATGAGGATTTAAACCAGCAATGGCAATTGTCGGCGCATTCAGCCCAAAATTCTCTTTCAGGGTGTTAACAAGTAGAGCCAGCTTCTCATTCATTAACTCAGGAGTGAGCGTCTCAGGGACGTTTTTTAGGGGGATGTGAGTGGTTGCGAGAAGGGTTCGCAATGTCCAACCTGTATGCGGCGATCGCGCCACAAATAACATTCCAAATTGATCCGTTCCCGTCATCGTTGCTAAAACTTCCGTTTGTCCGGGATAATGGTATCCGGCTAATTTCCAGCAAGATTTGGCAATGGGAGAAGTGACAATCCCATCAAACTTTCCCTGTAGGGTATCTTTAATGGCGGTTTTCAAATAAGCAAAACTAGCAGCGCCACTGGCAGCATTTCCCTCGCCAGTTTGAATCGCTTCCTCAACAGAAACCTCTCGCACGGTTATTTGATCAGGATTAAGGAGGGAAGTTTTTTGATGCAGTTGTTGATAAGTTGTTTCTAGCAGCGATCGCGTTCCCACCACCGTTACCTGACAGTGTTGAGTCGTTTTCGGATCAGCTAGGGCTTTTAAGACAATTTCGGGGCCAATTCCAGCAGGATCGCCAAGAGTTAAAGCAAGATGAGGACTAGACATGAGTTTAGTTTAGGAAGAAGGACGGAGTTTCATTTGTACCACCACCGCCGTAATATTATCGTGACCATGCTTCTGGTTAGCAAATTCAATTAAGTCTAAGACCCCTTTTTCTAAATCAGCTTTAGCCTGTAACAAAGGAGTCAAATAAGTGTCCCCAAAATCCTTTAATAATCCCCCATCCGATAAGCCATCACTACATAATACCAGTAAAGTATCCTCTTGAATGTCAAGATATTGAATGTCAGGATTCACCTGTTCATTTTTTCGGGGGCCGAGGGCTTGGGTTAACTGATAAGCATTTTGCATCTGATAGGCTTCTTCATAGGAAACCCCTTTCGCAATTTCCCGTTGCCCCACTTCATGATCCACTGTTAATTGTATAATATCCCCATACTGGTTTACTTGATAGGCGGGGGAATCACCGACGTGCGCGATCGCGACTTCGGTATCTTGCACCAGCGCCATCACCAGCGTCGTTCCCATCCGCCCGGCACCCGCCCGAGACTTCTCTTTATTAATCTCATGAATTTTCTCATTAGCTAATAAAATCCCCTCTCGAATCGTCTCCTCATTGGGAAGTTCCTCTTGCCAATGGGTTTCAAAATAATTTTGCAATACCTCCACCGCCATGGCACTCGCCACTTCTCCGGCAGAATGTCCCCCCATTCCATCACAGACAATATATAATCCTCGTGCTTTAGACTGGGATTGTTGAGGCGTTTCTTCTTTCGTGAAGCGATATTGAATGCCAAAATAGTCTTCATTATGACGACGACGACGACCAATATCAGTTCCCCCAGCTTGGTTTAAGGCAGATAACTCCATGGCAAATGCTGTGGTGGGGGCTTCCTCATGATCAGCCATTAAATCCCCTAACGCTGATTCTGCGTCGGTTTCAAAATTACTCTCATTATTTTGAGTTGGTTCTGTGTAATCTTCTTGTTCGCTCATGTTGAATTAATATTTGTCCTCGAAAATTTATTATTAGTATAATCTTCTTGTTCGCTCATATTAAGCTCTAGCCATCCTTAAATAAGATATCATAAGTAAGGTTTTTTTGTGATCTACGCTTTATGATTAGTAAATTCCTCAGAAAGAGAGAGCATTGAACCACACTGCTTACGTTATTTTATCTTATATTCGTCCAAAGTTTAGGAAGAATTGATGATTTTTTAGCGTGGAGAGTAATTTCAGTAAAATTAGAAATGTAACAGCCTGCAATGAAGGCTAAACCCGTTAATTATCATTACAAGGAATCTCTGAGTAAACGTTAGCTATGGTAAAAAAAGTTTTAATCATTGAATCTGAGGATGCAGTACGAAATGCGATCGCTGAGTTTCTAGAAAGCAAGAATTTTCGCATCATCCCAGCAACCACAGGGGAAAAAGGAATCGATATAGCGCTAGAAGAATTACCTGATTTAATTGTTTGTAATCTCGTTTTACCAGACGGGGAAGGATATCAAGTTTTAGAAGCAGTAAGATACAAAAAAGAAACGCAATCCATTCCGTTTATTGCGATAACCGATAAACCGTCGCGTCAATCTTATCGTATTGCTATGGAATCGGGAGCGGATGACTATCTAGTTCAGCCTTTTACTAATCAAGAATTAATCGAAGCAATGAAAAGTCGATTAAGAAGAAAAGAAGATTTAGAAAAAAAATATCAAACTGAAATTAAGCAAGTAAAAAAACAACTTGATTCCAAGCAAGAGAAAGAAAAAATCCAAGAAGAAGTCTTGAATAATCTATTTACTGATGTAAAAGGTAAACTTGGAAAAATTAAATTAGCCATTCATTTGCTTCAGACATCAAAATCTTCACAAAAGCAGAGAATTTATCTAGAGTTATTAGAAGAAGAGTGTTTTGCTATGATTGATTTAATTAATCGTGTCAGTGAATTACGAGTTCTCTTAACCCCAGATCATTTAGAGCTGATCCAGCGTTACAATAAAGATTAAACCAGCAACCCCCCCAAAAGCCTATAATCGCAATATCACAGAGGAAATTATGCCAACGGGAATGTTAATTAACGGCGAATGGCGCAAAGAAGGCTATCAAAAAGATAGTGACGGTCGATTTTTAAGGAATCCTACCACCTTTAGAAATGGGATTAAAGCTGATGGCAGTAGTGATTTTTTACCAGAAACTCAGCGATATCATCTTTACGTTTCTTTAGCCTGTCCGTGGGCGCATCGGGTTCTCATTATGAGAAACTTAAAAGGACTAGAAGATGCCATTAGTCTCTCCATTGTTGATCCTTATATGGGGGAAGACGGTTGGCATTTTTCTGAGAAAGCCGAAACAGTTCCCGATCCCATTTTTGGCGCAAGCTATCTGCGAGAAATCTACGTCAAAGCTGATCCCAATTATACAGGACGGGTAACAGTTCCTGTTTTGTGGGATAAGAAAACGGGAACCATTGTTAATAATGAATCCCGAGAACTTTTACGGATGTTCGATCATGAGTTTCAAGACATTGCAACCAACCAAACTGATTATTGTCCCCCTAATTTAAAAAGCACCATTGATCAAACCATTGATGAGATTTATAATCCGATCAATAATGGCGTTTATCGGGCTGGTTTTGCTCAGTCTCAAGTTGCTTACGAAGAAGCCGTTACCGAATTATTTAATGCTCTCAATCATTGGGAAACTGTCTTAGGAAAACAATTATATCTTTGCGGGGAGGAAATCACCGAAGCCGACTGGTGTTTATTTACAACCTTATTACGTTTTGATGCAGTTTATTATGTTCATTTTAAGTGTAATCTTTATCGGATTATTGACTATCCTAATTTAAGTCGTTATCTCTTAGATTTATATAATCAGCCTGGGGTAAAAAGCACTTGCAATTTTGACCATATTAAACAGCATTATTATCGCAGTCATCCTCATCTTAATCCCAGTGGAATTATTCCCATGGGGCCAGCCTTTCCAATGCACAATGTATTAAAGCAGTAAAAAATGAGTCAAATGAATAATTTTTTCAAAGGCGTTGAAGACTTAATCGAATTGGCAAAAACTCTTGAAGATAAAGTAGAAAAAGGAGAACTTAAAACTGATATCAGGGTGAATAGCCGCCCCCTTAGCAGTATTCCTCGTCAGGGAAATATTCCTCGCAATTCTAGAAGTGTCGGGGTGGAAAACTTTACCAATAACACTTCTTATGAAGAGACAGAAACGCCTGAAAAAGAAGAAGCAACATCAACCAGTGAAACCTCGATTTCTCTGCACCAAATTGGGGGCTTAAAAGACAATATTCAGGAATTAACAGAATTAGTGGGAATTCCCTTAAAACGTCCCCAATGGCTAGAACAATTAGGCTTAGAAGCAACAACAGGGGTGCTATTAGTGGGGCCGCCCGGAACCGGAAAAACCCTCACCGCGAAAGCCCTAGCGCAAAGTTTAGGGGTTAATTATATGGCTTTGGTGGGATCAGAAATTATGACGAAGTATTATGGGGAAGCAGAAGCTCGGATGCGAGAAATTTTCGCCAAAGCCGCTAAAAATGCCCCCTGTATTCTCTTTATTGATGAACTCGATAGTATTGCGCCCGATCGCGCTAAAGTAGAGGGGGAAGTGGAAAAACGGGTCGTGGGACAACTCCTCAGTCTCATGGATGGGTTTACGAAAACCCCAGGGGTGGTCATTCTTGGCGCAACCAATCGTCCCCAACACCTTGATCCTGCGTTACGTCGCCCCGGGCGTTTTGACCGCGAAGTGGCGTTTGGCGTTCCTGATACCACAGGGCGAGAAGAAATATTAAACATTCTTACTCAAAATATGCCTTTAGATGACAGTGTTAATCTAAGGGAAATTGCCCAATTAGCAGTGGGATTTGTCGGCGCTGACTTAAAAGCCTTAACCCAAAAAGCGGCTTACACGGTTTTACGGAAAACCATTGCCACAGAAACCACTAATTTAGAAGAAATTAATCTCCCTGAAAATATTACCATTGCTCAAAGCGACTTTTTAACTGCCCTGAGGGATGTTAAACCCAGTGTTTTGCGAACCGTAGCCGTGGAAACTCCCCAAGTGAGTTGGGAAGAAATTGGCGGCTTAGAAGAAATTAAAAGCACTCTCGCCGAAGCTGTAGAAGGGGCGTTATTATCCCCTGAACTTTATCAGCAAACCAAAGCCAAAGCACCGCGCGGGGTTTTATTATGGGGAGAACCGGGAACCGGAAAAACCCTCTTAGCCAAAGCCCTCGCCTCCCAAGCCCGCGCCAATTTTATTAGCATTAAAGGGGCAGAACTGATTAATCGTTGGGTGGGTGCGAGTGAAGAAGCCGTGCGAGAAATGTTTGCCAAAGCTCGACAAGTCGCCCCTTGTGTGTTGTTTATTGATGAAATTGATACGTTAGCCCCGGCAAGAGGCAGTTATCAGGGAGACTCGGGGATCAGCGATCGCGTTGTGGGACAATTACTCACAGAAATCGATGGCATCGTTACCCTGGGGGAAGTTTTAGTCGTCGCTGCCACAAACCGCTATGATAGCCTCGATCCCGCTTTATTACGCTCAGGGCGACTGGATTTACAGTTAGAAGTGAGTTTACCCGATGAAAACAGCCGCCGTGCCATTTTAGAAATTCATAATCGCGATCGACCCTTGCAAGGGGTGAATCTGCAAGCATGGGCAGAAGCCACGGTTAATTGGAATGGGGCGGATTTAGAATTATTAAGCAATCAAGCCGCTCTGGCAGCGGTAAGAAAAGCGCGATCGCGCGGGATTGATGATGCCAAACAAGTCGTCATTACCACCGAAGACTTCCAAATTGCCTATGATCGATTAAACAAGCAGAAAGTCGCCGAAAATTGAACGCTCGTTTACTACTTTTCCTAATTTCCTTCTTCACTGTTGCCTATTCCCTATTGCCTTGCCAAACCGCCCTAGTTATCCTTCCGATAATTTGCCATCATTATGGAGAGGATGTCGTTAC
>CAZTXK010000155.1:0-5826 GCA_964617275.1 uncultured Dactylococcopsis sp.
AATGACTAATGACCAATGACTATCAGTTATGTCATAATCTGTTACAGAGTTATCAGGAATTAGGAAAATGACTGAACCTGCTGAAGAAAAAACCCTAGCGGAGGCTGCTCCTTCTCGGTTTGAATGTCGTAGCTGTGGCTATGTTTACGAACCAGATAAAGGGGATAGCAGCCAAAATGTTCCCCCTGGAACAAAATTTGAAGATTTACCAGAAGGATGGCGTTGTCCTGTTTGTGGGGCGCGGCGCAATGTCTTTGAAGATGTGGGCGCAGTTAATGCCCCTTCTGGGTTCCAGCAAAACCTCTCCTATGGCTTTGGGGTTAACCAATTAACCCCGAGACAAAAAAATATTCTAATTTTTGGGGCGTTAGGAGTGGGATTTTTAATGTTTATTAGTTTATATGCTCTTGGTTAAGGGGGCAAAACCTGCTACCCTGATTAAGTTGGGATAGTTTCCGTGACTAAAGTTTGAAAAAGCAAACATGAGTAGATTGTTAAGATTGTCTAAGCAGATCGTCATTTTAATCGCGATCGCGCTTTTTAGTTTCGGTTGTAGTAACGTTCCTTCCACGGAATCAAATCCTTGGCAAGTTTTAGAAACTATACCAACCGAAGAAAGTCTCTTAGATATTGGTTTTACAGGAAATCCGGATCATGGCTGGATGGTAGGCAATAAAGCCACCTTACTAGAAACCCATGATGGAGGAGACACTTGGGAAGCCAAAAAACTGCAAGTAGAGGAAGGAGAAAAGATAGATCTCCTCTCGGTGAGTTTTTACGGGGAAGAAGGTTGGATTGTGGGAGAACCTTCAATTTTATTGCATACTAATGATGGGGGCGAAAACTGGTCTCGAATTGCTCTCAGTCAAAAGTTGCCTGGGGAACCTTATAGCATTACCGCCCTTGGGGAAAAAACGGCTGAAATGACTACCGATGTGGGCGCAATCTATAAAACCACTGATGGTGGCAAAAATTGGGAGGCTCTGGTAGAAGAAGCGGTGGGTGTCTCTAGAAATATTTCTCGCTCGACCGATGGCAAATATGTTGCGGTCTCAGCGCGGGGAAATTTTTACTCCACTTGGACTCCCGGGGATAAGGCTTGGGAAGCCCATGAGCGGAATAGCTCGCGCCGTGTTCAAAATATGGGCTTTACCCCTGATGGACGAGTTTGGTTACTAGCCCGTGGCGGTCAAATTCAGTTTACTGAATCCGAAGACTTTGAGAGTTGGTTAGAGCCAGATTATCCTGAGTTTTCAGCATCTTGGGGTCTTTTGGATATCGGGTATCGCAATGATGATGAGCTTTGGGTAGCCGGGGGCGGCGGCAACTTGTTGTGTCGCTCTCAATCAGAGGGAATTTGGAAAAAAGATCGTGCAGTGGAAGAAATCCCGGGGAACTTCTATGAAGTGAAATTTATGAATCCTGAAAAAGGATTTATTCTCGGCGATCGCGGCACGGTGTTAAAATACAACCCTTCCTCTAATGCTGCGTAACCGTGGCAATTGTTAAAACATTTCTTATCATATATTAAGTAAGGAAACATTTTTTGTAAAAGGAGAAACATCTTATGTCAGGAGATACAGGAGAGCGTCCATTTTCTGATATTATTACCAGCGTTCGTTACTGGGTCATTCATAGCATTACCATCCCCATGCTATTTATTGCAGGCTGGCTCTTTGTCAGCACTGGTCTGGCTTATGACGCTTTTGGGACCCCTCGCCCCGACGAGTATTTTACTCAACAACGGCAGGAATTACCCATTATCAGCGATCGCTTTCAGGCCAGTGAAGAAGTAGAAGAATTTAATAAGTAATTATTCTTAATAAGGAGGAGAAACATGACTACAAATCGTCCCAACGAACCAGTAAGTTATCCCATTTTTACCGTCCGTTGGTTAGCCGTTCATACCTTAGCGGTTCCCACCGTATTCTTTCTCGGCGCGATCGCCGCAATGCAGTTTATCCAAAGATAGGAGCAAGCCATGGCAGAACGGAATCCAAACCCCAATAAACAACCGGTTGAACTGAATCGGACTTCCCTTTACTTAGGGTTGTTACTGGTCTTTGTCTTGGGAATCCTTTTCTCAAGCTATTTCTTTAACTAAAACCGCTTTAATAGTTGTGTAAAAATTGTCTAGATCAATATAGGAGGAAAAAATCATGTCTGGAGACGGAAAAATTCCACTTTGGATTGTTGCAACCGTTGCTGGCTTAGGCATAATTGCTGTTGTCGGTATCTTTTTCTATGGCTCTTATGCCGGAGTGGGTTCTTCAATTTAATCATCTTTAAAATTTAAACCAAACCGCTGGAGATTAGTGTCTCTAGCGGTTTTTTAACTATTAGTTTGGGCTAAACGCCAATTATAGCGATTCCATTGGTAAATCCCCGGAATTTCCAATTCTTCCCCATTATCAAAGCGAATGGTGCAGTTTTGATAACGATGACCTTTATATTCTCCCTGTGATAAATTAACGACCGTTGCAGGATACCAGTCGGGTTGATCATCTTGTACCCATTCCCAGACAAAATTCGAGACTTCCACGCGATCGCCGATTTGTAATTGGATTTCCTGAGCGCGATCGCTGCTTTCTAGATACTGCGCTACATGATAGGGTTGGACTCGATTTAGCCATTGCGGTCCATATTCTTCTCGTAAAAATTGGACTTTCCCTGAATTTTTTCCCTGTAGCCAGTCATCGAGTAACTTTGCCTTCCAAGAATCTTCCCGTTGTTCTATGATAAATTCAAGCAGAGCCTCTCGTTGTTCAGGGGTGAGTTCATCAAGAGGATTTTCCCAACTTGAACTCTCGGAAGCCACAGACGTGGTCAAAAACTCAATCAACACCTGTTCTAGGAGCTCCTTTTGCTGATTGGAAAGAGGCATCTGTGCTTGTTCACAACGGCGAACTATGGTTTCTATCAGGGAGTGAATTTGCTGATCATCCATCAGTTTCAGGAAACATGACTTTAGATTAATATTTTAATGTTTGATCTCATTTTATTTTGGCATCGTCGCGACTTACGCCTGAGTGATAATATCGGACTCTGGCAAGCCCATCAGCAAACCTCAAGCGTGGTCGGTGTTTTCTGTCTTGATCCCCAAATTTTAGAATCGGATCAAGTAGCGCCGGCAAGGGTAAAATACTTACTAGGATGCCTAGAGAGTCTGCAAGCCAGCTATCGCAGTGTTGGCAGTGATTTATTAATTTTACAAGCCGATCCCATTACCAGTCTTCCTAATCTCGCTGTTACCCTACAAGCCCAAGCTGTCTTCTGGAATCAAGATATCGAACCCTACGCGATAAAGCGCGATCGCGCGGTTACTAACGCCTTACAAGAACAAGGCATTAAAACTCAAACTTACTGGGATCAACTTCTGCACGCCCCAGGAGAAATTCTCACCAAAGGGGAAGACCCTTATAAAGTTTATACCCCCTTCTGGAAAAATTGGCAACAACAAGCAAAAGCCTCACCTGTGGGCAACATAAAACAATTAAGCGGCTTAACCCCCCAACAACAGGAGAAAGTGAATCAAATCGGCGTAATTCCCCTTCCGAAACTAGCAGAATTAGGGTTTACTTGGGAGAATGACTTGCCCTTAGAACCGGGATATGCAGCGGCTAAAGCCAGATTGGAACAATTCAGCGATCGCGCTATTTGCAACTACGATCAAGATCGCAATTATCCTGCTATTGATGGCACATCCATTCTCAGCGCCGCCCTCAAATTTGGTGCAATTGGCATTCGAGAAGTCTGGGAAGCCACCACCCTTGCTTGGGAAAACACGCGCAGTGACGAAGCCCAACAAAGTATTCAAGCCTGGCGACAAGAACTAGCTTGGCGAGAATTTTATCAACACGCCCTTTACTTTTTCCCTGAACTTGCAGACGGCCCCTATCGCCCTCAGTTCCAAAACTTTCCTTGGGAGAATAACCGTCAACACTTTCAAGCCTGGTGTGAAGCAAAAACGGGTTATCCCATCGTTGATGCTGCCATGCGTCAACTCAATACCATGGGATGGATGCACAACCGTTGTCGGATGATTGTCGCCAGTTTTCTCACCAAAGACTTAATCATCAATTGGCAATGGGGAGAACGCTACTTTATGCAAACTCTCTTTGATGGCGATTTAGCCGCCAATAACGGCGGTTGGCAATGGAGTGCCTCTAGCGGCATGGATCCTAAACCCTTACGCATTTTTAATCCTGCTTCTCAGGCGCAAAAATTTGATCCCGATGGCGAATATATTCGCTATTGGCTACCCGAACTGAGTGCAGTGGAAACAGGAGACTTATTAACTGGAAATATTTCTCCCGTCGAACGAGAAAGCCTTGGTTATCCCCAGCCCATTGTCGATCATAAACAGCAACAACGGGAATTTAAGCGTCGCTATCAGGAAAAGAAAAAAGAATGAACCATTAAGAAGGAATTTTCCTTTAATTAGTTTACCCCCCTTTCAAAGGGGGGCTAGGGGGGATTAAACCTTAAAAGGGTGCTAGGAAGGATTCTTGGAATGGTTCAGATTTGTTTTCTGTTTTTAACCCTTAATGGTAAAATGCAAACTTAAGTAACACAAACATAAGACTAATTACTTATCAACAGAGGTTAACCCCCTGATCGGATCAAGAGAGATTGCTAGATTTGCTAACTTGGATTTAATAGCAAACTACAATGTCCTCATTCCTCTAGGCTATTGGGACTTTAAAAAATTGTTTGATGAGTGTACATAGAGGGAGAATTTTATGAAGCCTGAACTAAATCGTGTTGTTTTAATTGGTGTCGCAGGAGATTCTGGATGCGGAAAATCCACCTTTCTCCGTCGCCTCAAAGATTTATTCGGTGAAGAATTTATGACAGTGATCTGTTTAGATGACTATCATAGTCTTGACCGCAAAGGAAGAAAAGCAGCGGGTGTGACAGCACTAAACCCGCAAGCCAACAATTTTGATTTAATGTATGAGCAGGTAAAAGCGCTCAAAAGTGGTCAAGCCATTGATAAGCCCATTTATAACCACGAAACTGGGGAACTAGATCCCCCAGAACGGATTGAACCGAATAAAGTGGTTGTCATTGAGGGGTTACATCCCTTATATGACCAACGAGTGCGAGAACTTCTCGATTTCAGTGTTTATCTAGATATTAGTGATGAGGTAAAAATTAACTGGAAAATCCAGCGCGATATGGCTGAACGCGGGCATACTTATGAAGACGTGCTTGCTTCCATTAATGCCAGAAAGCCTGACTTCACGGCTTATATTGAGCCTCAGAAAGAGTTTGCGGATGTGGTTATTCAAGTTCTTCCCACTGAACTCATTGAAGATAAAGAAAGTAAATATCTGCGGGTGCGTTTAATTCAGAAAGAAGGACTCGAACAGTTTGACTCGGTTTACCTATTTGATGAAGGGTCAACTATCGACTGGCGACCCTGTGGTCGGAAGCTAACTTGCGCTTATCCTGGAATTAAAATGTTCTATGGCCCCGATAGTTACTATGGTCATGAAGTTTCTGTCTTAGAAGTGGATGGGCATTTCGATAATTTAGAAGAAATGATCTATATTGAAAGTCATTTAAGTAAGACTGCGACTAAGTTCTATGGGGAAATGACGGAATTATTATTAAAACGTCCTGATGCCCCTGGGGCAAATGATGGTACGGGCTTATTCCAAGTGTTAGTCGGTTTGAAAATCCGAGAAACTTATGAGTTATTAACTAAAGAAGAGGCAAAAACCGTAGCAGCAAGAGTTTAATGAAACTGCGAAATTGCTGATTATTTATGCTTGCGGGGGAAGACTCTCCCGCACTTTTTCTGGCTTGAGGTTAACTCCC
>CAZTXK010000156.1:0-5807 GCA_964617275.1 uncultured Dactylococcopsis sp.
AAATTCAACCTTTGTCAAGTATTGTCAAATAAAGACTCTATTAGGAGTTAACTCTGTGGTTTAATATGCTCCACCTCTAATGGAGTGTCTTCCACCCCGCAGTAGGCACACTGTCTCCCCCACTTCTCAAGGAGATATTCTCTTACTTCGTACCCTTGTAGCTCCATCTTCTTAAGCTCATCCCAAGAGACTCTTGTAATATTTCCTTCTTTCACGGCTGTTTGCCCTCACTTGTGCAATAAAAAAAGGGTCAACCAAATGGTTAACCCGTTGCAGCTTGGGAACGCGCAGTAGAGACGCTGTCTATCACGTCTGTACCAACTTAAATGCTACTGAACCACTAATTGGACGTTCGCATTTTCAAGACCACGTTGCTTGGCTTGAGACAGGGTTTTGTTGACCGCATACTTCTGGTTAATAGAGTTGATTAACTCAGTTTGATTGTGCTTTTTAGCAACGCCCCAGAGATCAGCGATGAGATCGAAGGTTCCGTCACTGTTTTCGGACCAGCCTAAGTCATATTCGCCTTCCAATTCAGCAACGATGTCAGCACGGAGACGTTGACCATTGTAGCCACGAACATCAGCATTGGTTTTAACGTTTAAACCGAGGTCGCTTAAGGAAGACTTGAGAACTTCGGCGTCGCTGATTTTGGTACGGAGAGTGCTAAAGTGAGACATGAGATTTTCCTCCTAGATAGAAAGTGAACTGTTTTTTTGACAAAGCGCGATCGCGTTATGTTAATATAGTTTGCGATCACTTTTGGTTATGTTAACTAGCGAAGTCGCTAGTCTTTCCTCCTGTTGGCAGCAGGAGAGAAAGCCTGTTAGAACTCCATGCGCTGATATTCAGCCACGGAGGATGAGGCAGGTCGTGCGCGTTGATGCGCCCATTCTCGTAGTGCATTGACCTGCTCGGTCATCGTTCGGGACAGCGGTTGAGTTGACTTGAGAGCCGCAATAATATCGAGTTGCGTAAACTCTCTGTCCTGAGCGAAAGCATCATACATTGCAGCGACTAATGCTTGCTCAATTTCTGCCCCGGAAAATCCTTCTGATAATTTGGCTAACTGTTCAATATCGAAGCGAGAGATATCGGAACGTCGTTTTTCAAGGTGAATTCGGAAAATATCGCCTCTTTCTTGGGTATTAGGAAGATCCACAAAGAAGATTTCATCAAAGCGTCCTTTCCGTAAAAATTCCCCGGGTAAGCGTTCCACTCGGTTAGCCGTTGCCATTACAAACACAGGAGACTCTTTTTCCTGCATCCAAGTTAAGAATGACCCAAAAATCCGACTGGAGGTTCCGCCGTCAGCGTCGGATGAACCAGCACTTCCTGAGAAGGCTTTGTCCAGTTCATCAATAAACAGCACGGCTGGAGAAATGGATTCTGCGGTTTTGAGCGCATTGCGGAGGTTGGCTTCGGAACGTCCCACCGTTGAGCCGTCATATATGCGACCCATATCTAATCTTAACAGTGGCAATCCCCACAAGCGGGAAGTTGTTTTTGCTGTTAAAGACTTACCGCATCCTGGCACTCCGAGAATTAACATCCCTTTCGGCTGCGGAAGCCCATAGTTCCTTGCTTTTTCTGTAAAGGCTTCCGAACGTGAGGTTAACCAGCGTTTCAGTTCTTCTAAGCCACCGATATTGTCTAGGGTGTCGTCTTCTTCTAGAAACTCTAAGATACCATTACGACGAATGAGTTGCTTCTTCTCGGAGAGAACCACATCTACCTCTGCTTCGGTGAAGCGTTGGGCAGTTACGTAAACCTTGCGATAAACTTTCTCTGCTTCATCACGGGTTAAGCCTAAAGTCGCTCTTAAGAGCTTTTCTCGAACTTGGGGGTCAAGAGGACCATGATTAGTTCTCTCTAGTTGCTTGTTGAGAACTTCCTCTAACTCGTTTAAATCCGGTAAAGGATAGTCCAAGACCACAACTTCTTTTTCTAGTTCGGTGGGAACTTCTTGCACAGGCGACATGACAATAATAATTTTGTCTGTTCCCTTAAAGCTCGCGATCGCGTCCCTTAACCACCGCGTTGTTGCAGGGGAATCAATGAACGGATGTAAATCCTTAAAGATATAAATCCCTGGTTCCTTTTGTCGAACCACCCACTCGATAGCTGCCTCAGGAGATACGGTATTGCGCTGGGGAGTTTGTTGCGTTTGGCCGTACTCTCTAATTCCTTGAGTCACTGTCCAAACATAAACCGAGCGAGATTGGGCTTCTTGGGCAATCTCAGAGATTGCTCGTTCCGCTCGTTCCTCTTCAGGAGTTACGAGGTAAATTAGAGGATATTGAGCTTTAATTAAGACACCTAGCTCTTCGCGCATGGTTGTTACCTTATCCTTCGTGCAGTCCTATCCTTGCGGTTAGGGTTTACTTAACAGGGAACCAATTGTTCTTGGTCTTGGGAATCAGAGTGATTCGTTGCTTTTACTCGTTGACCCACTTGTTCGGTGGTAAGTTCATCAGCTTTCACCGTTGGCTGCTCTTTTAGAGCTTTGAGTTCACCTTCTTGCATGACCAGCGCACTTTCGCAGTCTGGGCATTCGTAGATGCGATAGGTCTGACCTTGTTTTTGCTGTTGGACTTCTTCCACCACTTCTGAGTGATTGAGATAGAAGCTCACGGCTTGCTCAACAAGATCGGACATGGTATTCGCACTGGTGGCAGCTTTTATTTTTAGCTGTCGGTGAACATCTGGTGGGATGTAAAGCGTAACCTTTTGCTTGTCTGACATAACGTTTATTTTGGTTGTACCCGGGTATTAATTGCCACTATAGCCAGTTTTTTCCATACCGTCAAGCCGTTAAGACAGCATGACGGTATTTTGTAATATATCTTTACATTAAGCGTCGCGATCGCTGCTTGCCACGGTTAATTCTGGGGTTTCAGAAGTGGCTTCTTTTTTCTCTTCCTCGGCTTTAACACTGAGATATGCCTCTAATTGCGCTTCGATTTTCTCTTTCACCAGTTCCCGATAGGCTAAGAAATGTTCGCCTAAAGCGCACATCGAGAGATAGCTTCCCCAGAGTTTGGGTTTAGCGCGATAAATATGGAAAAGATACTTCCAAAAACTCCAGCGAGTTTTCCGCAATACCCCTTGTCGCCAGAAGACAATTGCCATGGCGCGAAGGGTAACAAAGTCTATCTTGCGAGATTGTGGTTTATGGTTCGGTTCGCCAATGAGGAGAAATTGATTATAAGCGCGATCGAGATAATTTTGCGGATCGTATAACTCCCAAAACGCCTCGACATACTCTTTAGCAATCTCCTCAATGGGACGGGTGGGGGTAAAATTCATCAAGGTGGTTTGATTAATATTGGCACTTTCTCCCAAAAGCCGTCCTTCTCGCTGCAAGCGATTCCATAACCCCGTATCAGGGAGGGCTTGCAACATACTGAACATCGCCATCGTAATAGAAGTATTATTCACAAACTGAACAATGCGTTCCCCGGCTCTTGGTTTCTCCCCATCGAAGCCAATAATAAAGCCCGCTGTGACTCGTAAGCCGTAGCGCATAATCGTTTTCACGGATTCCGAGAGGGGATCGCGAGTATTTTGATGTTTCTTAGTTAAAGCTAAACTTTCTTCATCAGGGGTTTCAATTCCCAAGAAGACAGAATTAAAGTTAGCTTCTACCATTAACTCCATTAATTCGGGATCTTGAGCGAGATCCACAGAAGCCTCAGTATTGAGAGTAAAGGGATAATTTTTCTCTTGCATCCAGACTTTTAACTCTCGCAACAATAACTTCACATTACGCTTATTGCCAATGAAGTTATCATCCACCACAAAGATGCTACGTTGCCATCCCAATTGGTAAAGGGCTTCTAATTCAGCAATGAATTGCTCAGGGTGTTTCGTACGCGGTTTCCGCCCATAGAGGACAATAATATCGCAAAACTCGCATTGGAAGGGACACCCCCGAGAAAATTGAGCCGACATATTGTCGTAGGCTTCCAATTCCAATAAGTCGTAACGAGGAATCGGGGTTTGGGTAACATCGGGCTTTTCTTCGGCGCGGAATTCGCCACTGGTTTCTCCACGTTCCAGTGCTTCAACAAACATCGGAAGCGTAATTTCTCCCTCATCAAGAACGAGATAATCGGCACCAGTTGCTCTGGCCTCTTGGGGTAAAGCAGTGGGATAGGGGCCGCCGACAGCGACAGGTTTTCCGCGCCGCTTCGCTTCTTGAATTTGGGTGTTAAAGTCTTCTTTCTGGACAATCATCGCCGAAACAATGACGATATCCGCCCATTCCCATTCTTCTTCTTTAACCTCTCGCACATTGCGATCAACTAGCTTAAACTCCCAGTCTTGGGGGAGAATGGCTGGAACAGTAATTAAGCCTAATGGGGGTAAAAAGGCTTTACGATTGACTAAAGCAATGGCTTTATCAAAAGACCAGAAACTTTCGGGGAATAAAGGGTAAAGTAGTAAGGCACGCATAGAAGAGACTGCTTATTAATATCGTGATTCCCTTCTAGATAACATAAAAAGAAGAGATTAACCAAGTTTTATTAAGAAATAACTCCCCTGAGAGCAAAAAAAATTAATTAAGATTTTAGATTTTGAATTTTCTCTTGGAAGTAGTCTTCTTGATACTTTAAGGATCGAGCCAATTCTAGGGCGTTTTCAAATGCAACAAGGGCTTGCTGATCGCGATCGCGCTCTTGATGAATTTCCCCGATTTTGTTGTAAGTGTTCATTAACCCATAAACGTTAGAAACTCTTTGTTGAACAATTAGTAATTGCTCATAAATTTCTAAGGCTGTTTTAAGAGAGCCTTCTTGATGATATAATTGCCCTAAATTATTGAGTGCCTCTGACGCGATCGCGTATTTTTGTTGAGACCAAGCACGAGTAGAGGCTTGCTCATAGGCTTCACTTGCAGAATTAAATTGTCTCATTTTTTGATAATCTTCTCCTAAAGCAAGGAAGAGAGAAGAAAGGGCTTGCTCATTATTTTGCTCTTGATATTGGCTAATTAAACGTTCTTTTGTGGCAATTCCTTTCTCAGCATGATTCGCCTGTTCATATAAATTTTTTAAAGATCGAAGATAACGAATCTCTGCGCTTGAATTATTCTCAGCCTGAGCTATTTCTAATAACTTTTCATAAGTTTGAACGGCTTGTTCATCCTGAAACTGAGATTCATGTAAACTGGCAATTTTTTCTAAAAGCGGGCGAGGGTTGTCGGACTCTTCTCGCAAAAAATTATAAACCGCGATCGCGCGATCGTTAACTCGCATCCTTTCATAAGTTTTTGCTAATTGTTGTAGCAACTCATTATTATTATTCTCTTTAGCTTTGGTTTCAATCTCTATTAATCGCTGTCGGATATTTCGGAAATCTTCAGATCGATTTTCTAGCCAAGCAATTTCCCCCACCCTAGCCAAGGCTTCTACCTCTTTAGCAATTTCAAGTTTTTGCCGTAATCTTAATTCCCGATACCAAATATTAAAGGCTTCTTCTACATTTCCCTGTTCATACTTAACTCTAGCGCGACGATTTAACTCCGCTAATTGTTTTTCTAAATTAAACCTTTCTAAGGGACTTAAAGGGCGATTAATAGGGAGTTGGGGCAATAAAGGATCCTCAAATTCTTCCACCTGTAATGGGTTTTGAAAAGGCGACTGCGCCCAAACTGGCATAGCCGAAATTAAGAATAAATTTCCCCCAAAACAAACCAAGAAAACCTTTAACAATAATAAAACTTTCATCAGTAAATTATTTTCTAGTGACTGATGCTCCGTCAATATCAAACTGTGGATTTTCCGGTGGATTAATTAAATCCC
>CAZTXK010000157.1:0-3211 GCA_964617275.1 uncultured Dactylococcopsis sp.
AAAACCAAGAACTAAACTCTATGATGGGAAAGGGTTTAGAACTTAACTGACTCACTTCACCAACAAAAGTAGTGCCTAATTGGTTTCAATAGATTAATTATGACAAGCTTTGCTAAAATTTCTAACACTAATTCTCAAGAAGAAGTTTCCGTCTGGATTCGTGGCTTACTAACCGTTGCTTGGGCAGATGGAGACTTTGACTTAGAAGAAAAACACCTCATTACCAAAATTACTCAAGAAGAGTTAACCCCAGATGTTGAACTCAATAATATTGACTTAGTTACCCCTGAAGAACTAGCCAAGACATTCAGCCAAGATAAAACTGTAGCTGAAAACTTTCTACGCACCGCCGTCATGGTGGCTTTAGCCGATGGAGTCTATTCTCGCGCTGAAGCTGATCTTTTGAGTTCTTTTTGTCAGGCGTTAGACTTAGATATTCAAGCCCTAAAATCCTTAGAACATACCCTCGCTGATAATGAGTCTGTCAATTTAGAAGGTTATTTGTCCAGTGAGGAACAAGATCAACAACATGATCCCGAAAACCCTCATTCTGATCTCCTGCAGCCAGTTCGTAAATGGTTAGATGGGATGGAAATTGAAGATCCCCGTGTGGCAAGATTTATCTGTAAATTAGTGCCGCCGCAATGTCCCTTTGAACGAGATATTAAGCTCTTTGGTCACAAGATCGTGCATATTCCCCCATTATGCAAGTTGAATCCCCTTTATGAACAATTAGTAGGGTTACGCTTTCGGGCTTTATCTTTTCTGGCTGATGAGTGTAAAGAGGATGTTTCTAAGTATTGTTAACGGTACGAGCATAGGCTTGGATGTCAGTAATGGAGAAAAGAGCCTGAAACTGAATCCCTCGTTGCTGATACAGTTCTCTTCCCCCCTGTTCACGGTCAACAATTGCTAAAATTTGGGTCACGTTATACCCCGCAGTTTGTAATTGTTCCACTGCAAATAGTGCCGAATTACCTGTAGTTACCACATCCTCTAAAACCACAACTGGGGCTTGTTTTGGCAGAATTTTGCCTTCTAAATAAGCGTTAGTGCCGTGTCCTTTCGGTTTTTTGCGAACAATCATTCCTGAAATTGGAAAGTTGTGATAAGCAGATACCACTGTCACTGCACTAACTAGGGGATCGGCTCCTAAGGTTAAGCCCGCGACGGCTTGGGTTGCCTCAGGAAGTAACGCAAAAAAGAGATTACCAATGGCAAGAGAGCCTTCCGCACTCAGAGACACAGGCTTCCCATTAATGTAATACGAGCTTTTTTGCCCCGAAGATAGCGTAAAATCTCCCTCCTGATAGGCTTCTGTGGCGAGAAGATGCAGTAAGGTTTGTTTCCAGTGCTCTGGCTTGTTATTAGGGGCGTTTGTCAAGGGTACTTAATAATTATTATAATTTTATTATCCGACTAGACCTGAGCGCAAAGCCCGAACGGCGGCTTGGGTGCGATCATCAGCACAAAGTTTATTCAAGATGTTACGAACATGGGTTTTGACGGTTCCCACTGTGATATAGAGTTTTTCTGCGATTTCGGCATTACTTGCCCCTTCGACAATTAATTGTAAAACCTCTAACTCTCGTTCTGTCAGGGGATAGGCTTCCATTAATTGTTCATATTCTGGTTCGGAAGCACTAATTTGGCGAGTGTTTGCCTCTTCTTCTTGTTGGGGGCTAATGGTTTTTGCCTTAGAAATCACTAAACGCGCGATCGCGGGATCAATCCAAGAACTTCCCTCTTTCGTGACTCGCAACGCCTCTAAGAGTAAATCAAAGCTAATCTCCTTCATGCAGTAAGAGTCAGCCCCTGCCGCAAAGGCAGCCAGCACATATTCCTCACTATCCTGCAGCGTCAAAATCAGGATTTTTACTTTTTGTAGAGCCTCATTTTCGGCTTGTTTCTGTTTGAAAAGAGTCGTTAACTCAATTCCATCCATATCAGGTAAGCCAATATCCACGATCGCGATATCAGGCTGTTTTTGTTCAATTAACGCTAACCCTTGTTTTGCATCCACAGCTTCGCCCAAAAACTCGACTTCCTCTCTTTGTTCGAGGGCGGTGCGAATGCTAACACGAGTCAAATCATGGTCTTCAATTAAAATGACTCTTATCTTACTCATCTTTGTACAACTTTCCCATTTCCAGGCTTTTCTCTGTCACGACAACATTAGGCGTAACAGCAGAATTGATCGATAGATTTTCTCAGCATCATATCACTTCCCACGCCGCTTGAATAGCCTTAAAATAAAGCCCCCTATCCGATGAGTTTTTTCTCTCGGAGGGGGCTGAGATGAAAATCAATTTGTTCTTGGTTACGAGTTAGGAAGCTAGGGCAACTTCCAGCATTTGTTGCAACTCATTATTTTGATAAAGTTCAATCATAATGTCGCAACCGCCGATAAACTCGCCATTAACATAAACTTGGGGAATTGTGGGCCAGTTGGAATATTCTTTGATTCCTTGCCGCACTTCGGGATCATCTAAAACATCATAAGTTTCATAGGGAACGCCCATGACATTTAATATCTGGACAACATTGTTAGAAAACCCGCACTGGGGCATTAACTTGTTTCCCTTCATGAAAACGGCAATTTTATTATTGTTGATTAAGTTTTCAATTCGTTCTTGTGCTTCTGGTGACATAGTTCAGTTCTAAATAATCGGTTTCTATCTACAATAACGTTTAAGCCGTTTTAGCTTCTTCCCAAGCCGAAGGAGTATAAGTTTTTAGGGCAAGAGCATGAATCGCCTCGGAAGCCATAGCTTCTTGTAAAGCCCCATAGACCATTTGGTGCTGCTTCACGCGCGTTTTTCCTTCAAACTCAGAGGAGACAACAACCGCTTCCAAATGATCACCACCGCCTGTCAAGTCTTGCACTTGGACTTGAGCATCGGGGAGTTTGCTTTGAATCATCGTTTCCACTTGCTCTAAGGTAATCATGATTGAGAGATTAGAGAATAAAGTCTATATATTTCTAATTATCTCTTGTTTTTCTTCGATAATGCAAAGAAATATTAAAAAAAGAAAAAAATTACTTAACGGTTATCCAAGAATTTACTAAGATACTTGAAGCAAGTTGAAGCAAGTAAGGATTAAATATGCCATATACCAAAGAAGATGGAGACCGCTTAAATAACTTTGCCGTACAACCTAAAATGTATGTTGCTGAGCCTCCAAATAAAAAGCAACAACGGAATTATAT
>CAZTXK010000157.1:3311-5770 GCA_964617275.1 uncultured Dactylococcopsis sp.
CTATCTCCAAGCTCTCAAAGATGATTATCCTTTTGAACTGCAGATGGTTAACGTTGCCGAACAACCTCACCTCGCTGAGAATTTTCGGCTAGTGGCAACACCAGCTTTGGTTAAAATTGCTCCTACCCCCCGTCAAACTATTGCTGGCACTAATTTAGTTGATCAACTAGAGCAATGTTGGTCGCGATGGGTAGAAAGTGCGAAAACAGAGTCAAAACAAGAGGAACAATCATCTTCAGTGGCTGATTCGGTCACTTATTCAGGAGAGTTAACTCGCCTTTCCGATGAAATTTTTCGTCTCCAACAGGAAAATAAAGAACTCAATGAGCAAATTCGCTTTAAAGATCAAGTGTTAGCGATGCTGGCTCATGATTTGCGTAATCCCCTAACGGCTGCTTCGATCGCGCTGGAAACTTTAGAACTCACTGATCAAAATCGGGATCCAGAAAAGGTGGAAAAAATCAAGAAACAAATTTTCCGCCAAGCCCAAACTCAGTTTCGCATTATGAATCGGATGATTACTGACATTTTGCAAACGGCGCGAGGAAAAAATGCTGAGTTACAGATTCAACCGCAACAACTGAATTTACAAGCCCTCAGTCACGAGATTTTAGACCAATTCCAAGATACTTTCACTCGGAACTCTCTACATCTGAAAAAAGACCTACCGCAAGATGTGCCTGAAGCTCATGCTGATCCTGAGTTAATCCGACAAGTGATTGTGAACTTACTGGATAATGCGGTCAAATATACCCCAGAAGAGGGAACCATTCAGGTTTCTCTCTTACATCGAACCTCACAAAAAATTCAGGTGACAATTTGTGATGATGGTCCTGGGATTCCTCCTGAAGAAAGAGACAGTATTTTTGAAGGGCGAGTGCGCCTAAAACGGGATGAGGCGAAGGAAGGCTATGGGTTAGGATTATCTCTTTGTCGGCAAGTGGTACGCGCTCATTATGGGCAAATTTGGGTGGATAGTGATGTTAATCGAGGCAGTTGTTTTCATTTTACTTTGCCAGCTTATTAAGACTGACGGGCAAAGTAACTTTGCAAATCTCGATGGACAAAACTATAACCTCGCCCAACGCGATAAAGAAAGCCGCAATTAACTGCTTGATCGAGAAAGTGAGAATAATTCCACGGTGTTTTTTTCGTAAGGGTTAGAAAAGCCCTTAAGACAAAATGTTCAATGCTGGTGATGCCTCCAGCGAATAATCCGAGAAGTAAACCGGCAAATTTTGCGTGCCAAAAAGAAGCGCCGAGGGGGGTTAAAATTAGACTGGCAATAATGGCTCCCCCGATTCCCCACCAAATGGTGGTGCGAGTGGCTTCCCAGATTCTTTGATTGGGATGGGGGCGTTGAGATTTAATGGTTGCGACAAGCCCTAAACTGGCAAGGCTACGGGCTAAATAGGGGGATTTTTTTAAGAGATTTCCTAATAGCATTCGCGGACCATAATGCAATAAGGATCTCCATAATGGTTGTCGTAGGAAGGGAATGGCAAAGCGACGGGATAGCCAAAGTAGAGGAGGGCGAATCTGCGCGATCGCGACTTTTTCAACGGGGCGACGAAACCAACTCGCGATCGCGCCTCCAAACGGTCGATGTAATTGTCTGAGTAAGAATCCTCCCATTGGCCCCCGAAACCAGCCCAACAGCAAACCACCCAAAACACCACTACTTAAGCCAATAATGGGAGTCGTCATTATGCCGCCAATTCCCCAAACACAGAGCAAATAAAGTTGGTGATAAAGGCGACCATCCAACCAGTTTTGTTCCGAATTTTGGTGCATATAATCAATTAATAAAACGGTTTTTCCATTTTCCTCCAGTTTACGAGCCAGCCAACTTAATCCCTTTTTTAACTGTTGCGAGGAATAAGGATGTAGCAGGGTTAAATTCAACTGACGCTGAATATAAGTGGCGAAAAGATGATCTCGTATTTGGGAGATTGATAATTCTTCTGTAATATTTAAGTCATTATAAGTCAGAATTAATAGGGATAAAAATAAAGGAATCTGACTTAGTGTTTGAAGCCGAAAATCACTTTGCCAAATTATTTCTAACTGTTGATCTTGGGAAAAATTATTGAAATAATTCCTAATTTGTTCTTTAGTGAAACACTGAATAACAATGGTATCTGTTGCCGGTAAAGTGCTACATAAAGGGGGACGAGTGGCGACAATGATTCCCCACTGGGGATATTCTCTTTGTAGTTCTTCTAACTTTTTGGCACAGTTTGTGCGCTCTTGGGTTGTCAGTTCATCAAAATTATCAAGTAGTAGAAGAAAAGGCTCAGTCTCTAGTTTTTCACGGAGTTTGAGTTGGGAAATGTTGTAAAAATAGTGAGCTTGCTTAATAATCCAATCCGCAAAGGCTTCATTTTCCTGCGATGACCATTCTGTGAGATCGAGTAAAAGAGGAACTAATGAAGAAGAGGAGGCAACTAATTGGGTTA
>CAZTXK010000158.1:0-5738 GCA_964617275.1 uncultured Dactylococcopsis sp.
TACCAGACATCCCGATCAAACCCAACTCGCCTATTGTCATCACCCAGCATCTTCCACGCAGAAACATAAGCCAGGATTGCTTTTTTTGCCAGGCTACGGCTCAGATTTGGAAGGAACTAAGGCAACAACCTTCTTTAACTGGGCGATAGAACAGGGGCTTCAGGCGACTTTAATGGACTATGGCGGTCATGGCTATTCTAGCGGCAAATTCAGGGAAGGAACCCTTGGACAGTGGCGGAATCATGCCCGTTATATCCTAGAAACAATTACCTCAGGGCGACAGATTCTAATTGGTTCTTCCATGGGGGGTTGGATTATGATGCTTTTAGCCCTTCAGTCTCCGAAACGGGTGTGTGGGCTAATGGGACTTGCTACAGCTTGCGATTTTCCCTCGCGATCCATCGAGCCGTCGCTTACCGACGAACAAAAGCAACAACTCAAAACCAAAGGCGAAACTATCATAGATTATAGTTCTTTACCGATGACCCAACATTTCCTTGAGGAGTCTATGGATCATAATCTGTTTGGTACTGGAGATCTTAATCAGATCACTTGTCCTGTTACTTTAATTCATGGCGTAGGAGATAGCGTCATTCCATGGCATGGGAGTTGTGAATTGCAACAGGAACTTGGGAGTGATTATGTTACAGTTACTTTGATTAAACACGGGAACCACCGCCTTTCTGACTCCCAAAGCCTAAAAATTATAATCGACAGTTTAGCAAGACTTTATGATCTCGTATGAGGTGCGCGATCGCGCTATCGGAGTCGCAGATTACACCTCCCGTTTAGGGAGGTGCTCGGCACGCGACCGTTGGTCAAAAACTGGTTACAGTCCTTGGTTATACCTGAAGTTCTTATAGCAATTAATTAAAATCTCAAGGTAATGCAAGAATGTCCGCAATGTCACAGTCAGAATTATCGCAAAAATGGGCGCGTGCGAGAGAAGCAACGTTATCGCTGTAAAGATTGTGGGCGACAGTTTTTAGAACAAGTTTTAGCCGTGGAAAATCCCTCTGAAGATTTAGAGATTACGCCTTCTGTTACGGACAGGGCTTGCTTTGACCGTGGGTCAACATCGAGTATTAGTATTATTCTACTAGATTTAGAAAATATTAGACTCGATCGCGCAGCAGAAAGTTACTTACAGGAATTAGCGTTCTATCCATTGCAAATCAAACTCGCTTTTGCCAACTGGGGAGAAACCGCAGTGAATAAGCAAGATATTGATCTCTATGAACGGGGTTATTTTTTAGTTCATGTTCCCGGTGGCAAAAATAGTGCTGATGCACGAATGATGACATTAGGGGCTGCGATTCGGGTTCATTATCCTAATGTGAAGGAAGTCTTTGTTTGTTCCTCCGATTGGCTGCTTACCAATTTATCTAATGAATTATTGAGTCAAAATCTACAGGTGTGGCGAGTTCGTCGTCAAGATAAAGTTTTAGAAATTGAAAATCGGATTACAGGGGAAAATTATGCTTATTCTTTGGACTTAAATCAAAGAATTCCTGATGCAAAAGAGTTAATTTTTCAGATTGAAACGTTACTCGCTAAGGAACAACAATCGATTAGTGATAAAATTGATAAAATTGCGGAATTACAAGTTTTATTAGAAACGAGAAAGAAACTGCTTAAAGAAAATAATTCCCTACCTGATCAGGAAACAATGACCACTTCCTCCGCTTCTGAAAATGGCAAAGCATCCCCAACCAATCATTCATTTTTAGGCGAAAAAGATTTTGAAGATGCAGTCATTCAAATTATTGAGGAAGTTGAAAAAGGATATCCTGATAAAAAAATTACGCCTTCTGTGATTTCAAATTGTTTTAAGTCTCGTTTCGGTGTAACCGCTAATGAAGTCGTAAAAACCTTAAATTTAGAGTCAAACTTTACCAAATTTATTGAAAAAAGCTCTCGTCTTTCTTTAACTAAGGCTGGTAAGAAAAAAAATAAAGTGAGTGCCAAAATTGAAAAAATAACGGATTATTCGACCCCAAAAGTTAGTAGTTCGTTAGAGTTACGGCAAATATTACGAAATTTGCTTGAATCCTTTTTATTAGAAACTGGAGAATCCTCCATGCTTTTAACCAAACTGGGAGCAAAATTTAAAGAAGTTTATGGAAAATCAGTTTCTACTGTTATTAAATCCTTACAGTTAAAGGGGAATTTTACCAAGTTCTTGATTTCTTGCGAGGAATTTAATCTGGAAAAGGTGGGAACTGTGTATAAAATTTCCATCAATCCTCAGACGAGTCGCGATTAAGATTTTGCTTCTGCTGCTTGTGGAACCATCCCTATCAAGGCGCGATCGCCGCAATTTATCGCTTTCACAGATGAGTCGCAGATTACACCTCCCTAAACGGGAGGGGGAGCCTGCTAACCAAAATTTGCTAAAGATTTTTAATAATGGATAAGATATTTTATACTCATAAGAGTGACAAATTTGGGAAATGACTCAATTTGGTGAAGCAAAAACGCCATCAAACTCATAAACAGAAGAGCTCTAGCTTGTGGCAATCTTTTTCATTAATGGGGATTGCTGTAGGAATACTAATCCTTCTTGCTTGTCTATGGGTAAATCTTGCCTTCGGTGCGGCGAACATTCCTCTAGAGGAAGTGTATCGAGCCTTGACTGATTATGATGGCTCCACAGAACATTTAATTATTCGGACAGTCCGCTTGCCGCGATCGCTGATTGCAATGTTTGTGGGGGCAGCTTTAGCGGTAGCTGGGGCAATTATGCAGGGAATCACCCGCAACCCCCTAGCGTCTCCTGGCATTTTAGGGGTTAATGCAGGAGCTTCCTTAGCGGTTGTGATTACGACTTTTCTCCTCAATGCCGAGTCATTGGGCTTTTACGTTTGGTTTGCCTTTATTGGGGCGGCGATAACCGCGATCGGCGTTTATTTTTTAGGCTCTTTAGGACCAGGAGGATTAACCCCCATTAACTTGACGATCGCAGGAGCAGCTCTCACCGCGTTTCTCAGTTCCATTACCAGTGGCATTCTCATCGTTAGCCAACAAACGTTAGATCAAGTCAGGTTTTGGCTAGCAGGATCGCTTGCAGGGCGAGAGTTAGCGTTATTTTGGCAAGTTTTGCCTTACTTCTGTCTCGGTTTATTATTAGCACTGGGCTTGGGACGGCAATTGACCATGTTATCTCTTGGCGAGGATGTAGCAAAAGGATTAGGACAACGAACGATCCTAGTTAAAATTACTGCCGCGGTAAGTGTCGTATTGCTGGCTGGGGCAAGTGTTGCTATTGCCGGCCCCATTGGCTTTATTGGCTTAATTATTCCTCATATTACCCGTGCTTTAATTGGTGTGGATTACCGTTGGTTATTGCCCTATGCTGCCATTTTTGGGGCGATTTTTCTGCTGTTAGCCGATTTAGCCGCTCGATTATTATTTCAACCGCAAGAAATTCCCGTGGGGTTAGTGATGCCATTAATCGGCGCTCCCTTTTTCATCCATTTAGTGCGCTCGCAGGTGAAACGTTAAGTTATGAAGTCTCCTTGGTTAGTGATTCGTTCGCAAAAACTTCCCCTCTCCTTTCGCGTTGATCGCCGTGTTCCCAGTGTTTTACTCATTTTAGCAATGGTAACGCTTGTTGCCATGATCATTAGTGTCAGCTATGGAGAGTATTATGTTCCCCCCCTTGCCACGATTCAAAGCATTCTTGGGTTAGACAGTGGCAATTCCGATTATGCCTTTATTATTCGCACGTTACGACTGCCACGAACCTTAGTTGCTTTCTGTGTGGGCATCGGACTCGCGATCGCGGGAACCATTACCCAAGGCATTACCCGTAATGCTCTTGCTTCTCCAGGCATTATTGGCGTTAATTCAGGTGCTGCTCTCGCTGCCGTCACTTTACTGATTGTCTTCCCGTCTGTTTCCAGTGCTTGGTTACCCGTGGCAGCTTTTATGGGAGGATTAACGGTTGCGATTCTCATTTATCTTTTTGCTTGGAAAGGCGGTAGCTCGCCAATTCGACTAATTTTAGTGGGAATTGGCTTAAACCTCATTGCAGGGGCTTTAACCAATTTAATGATCACCTTTGGTAATATTAATAATGTTTCGCAAGCCTTAGTTTGGCTTACTGGAAGTGTTTATGGACGCAGTTGGGAGCAATTATTAATCCTGTTACCTTGGTTAATCATCTTTGGTGGATTGGCAATTGTGATGGCAAGAGAACTGAATGCTCTTAGCCTAGGGGATGAAGTGGCTCGGGGATTAGGCAATCGGATTGAAAGGCAACGAGGCATTTTACTCTTAACCAGTGTCGCCCTTGCCAGTGCTTCTGTTGCGACGGCAGGTTCAATTGGCTTTGTGGGCTTAATGTCTCCTCATATCTCACGACAGCTTGTGGGCGGAACCCATGAAGGACAATTGCCTACAGCTGCCATGATTGGCGGAATGCTGGTGGTCGTGGCTGATTTAGCAGGACGGATGCTATTTGCTCCCACGGAATTGCCTTGTGGCTTAATTACTAGCGCGATCGGCGCTCCCTTTTTTATTTACTTATTGATTCGGAAACGCTAGAAACTAATGAACCGACTACAAACCAAACGTCTAACCCTTGGCTATGATGGCTCTCCTATCATTCAAGACCTCGATTTAGCGATTCCTTCTGAAAAAATCACAACCCTAGTTGGTCCTAATGGTTGTGGGAAATCAACGCTTTTGCGAGGGCTAGCACGGTTATTAAAGCCTCGTCGCGGTAGTGTGGAGCTAGATGGCAAAGATATTTCCAAACTGGCAACCAAAGCCGTTGCTAAACGCCTCGGTATCTTGCCCCAAAGCCCGATCGCGCCAGAAGGACTGACTGTTAGAGATTTAGTCGCTCAAGGACGCTATCCCCATCAAAACTGGCTACAACAGTGGTCAAAAGAAGATGACAAAATGGTGAATTGGGCGTTAGACATTGCTGGGATGACGGAATTTGCTGAACGCCCTTTAGATAACCTTTCCGGCGGACAGCGACAACGGGCTTGGGTGGCGATGACCCTTGCTCAAAATACAGAAATTTTGCTGTTAGATGAACCTACTACCTTTCTAGATTTAGCCCACCAAATCGAAATTTTAGATTTACTTTCCGAACTTAATGAAACCCAAAATCGAACGATTGTAATGGTGCTTCATGATCTCAATCAAGCTGCGCGTTATGCTGATCATTTAGTCGTTGTTCAACAGGGAGAAATTTATGATCAAGGAACACCCAACCAAGTAATGACAGAAACCATGGTAAAAACTGTTTTTGGGGTGGAGTCTCGGATTGTTGCCGATCCTGTGGTGGGAACGCCGATGTGTATTCCCTTGGGTCGTCAAGTCCGAACTAAATAGGCTCTAAGGAGACAAGGATACAAGGCGACACGGCGAAGGGTAGCATGCATTAATCAATTTCATATAATACCGTTTTCAAAAAGTCAGGTTACACTCTATCCCCCCTAGCCCCCCTTTGAAAAGGGGGAACGACGTATTGGTGTGTAGCGCCAATTCTCAAAAATGGTATAAGAAGTTTTCCCAGAAAGTGCAAGGTTTTTTCACTTCGGTCATTCGAGTCCTTTTTTGGGGTCATTAACAATGGAAAGCCTTTTCTCGTCAAATTTTTCGGTATTAGGTCTTCACTCTTGTTCCTCCTGTTGCCGTTGCTGTTCGAGCTGACGCTGACGTTCCTGTTCCTCCTGCTGTCGCTGTTGTTCTAACTGACGCTGGCGTTCCTGTTCCTCCTG
>CAZTXK010000159.1:0-3484 GCA_964617275.1 uncultured Dactylococcopsis sp.
GGTTCATCCATTAACAGAATTTTTGGTTCTGACGCTAACGCTCTGGCAATGGCAACTCGTTGTTTCATTCCCCCGGAAAGAGCTTTCGGAAGTGCATTTTTAAACTGGGTTAACCCTACCACATTCAGATAATAATTAACCCGTTCTTTGCGTTTCGCTCGGGAAATTCCCTGTAATTTTAAGCCAAATTCAACATTTTTTGCCACATTGAGCCAAGGATACAGGGTATATTGTTGAAACACCATGCCGCGATCGCGCCCCGGACCAATTACAGGGACTTGATCCACGTTAATTTCCCCACCACTAGGATAATCCAATCCTGCAATCAATCGTAATAACGTTGACTTTCCCGAACCCGATGCCCCAATAACACAAACAAACTCCCCTGTTTCTACGTGCATATTAATATTTTTTAGAGCCGTAACAGTTTCCTGCTTGGTGGGAAATTCTTTGTGGAGATTGTTAACTTCTAAGTGCATCAGTTACTCCCAATTAATAACAACATATTAAATTGCCCATTTACAAGACAATCGTAAGAACAGCCGAAATGATAAATCAATTAAAAAGCCAATTAGCCCCAACACAATTAAACACGCGAAAATTTCATCTGTATTCAGGACTCGTTGCGCCCGTGAAATTCGCTTACCTAAGCCTTCCTCTGCCGCCACTAATTCAGCAACAATTAGCAAATTCCAAGAGGTGGCAATATTAATGCGAAACGTATCAATAATATTGGGAATCACATAAGGCAAAATAACTTGAAATAGCACCTGCAAGCGCTTTCCCCCCAAAGTATAAGTGGTTTCAATTAACTCTTTCGGGACAAACTTCACTGCATCCATAATCATCAAGATATTAAAGAATAACGTCCCAATAAAAATCAGAAAAATTTTCGGTTCTTCTCCTAATCCCAAATACAAAATCAGTAGAGGAAGAAACGCAGACGCAGGCATATAACGGAGAATTCCAATTAACGGCTCCAATAAAGCGCGAATACTAGCAAAAGCTCCCATGCCAATGCCCACAGGAATAGAAATTACTGCCGCGAGCAAAAAGCCTGCTGCCACTCGTAAAAAACTAGCAACGGTATCTTGTAGTAAAAAACCCTGTTCCCATAAGCGAACCAAGGCTTCCCCCACCTGAACCGGACTAGGGAGAAAAACATCTTTCACTCCTCCCCAAGTGGAGGCAGCCCACCAGAGTGCAAACGGAACCGCTACCGAAATTATCATTAATGCCCATTGCAAAGGAGGTGGAATATCCTCAGCAATGCGCCAAAAAACCGTTGGAGATAATCCCTGCGATTGCTGTTTTTTCTTTGATGATTGACTTACAGAGACATTAGACATAATTAATTTTCATCCGCATAAGTTTGAACAAAACTGTCATTAAATAAGCCACTTAAGTCTGGAACTTCTGGAATAAAATCAACATTAACCATAAACTCTCCCATCTCTTGCGCGGCGTAGGGCATATGGGTCATATCATCCCCATCCGTAAATGCTTCTAAATTATCTTCAATGGTAAAAAAGCGGGTTCCCTCTTTAAATAATTCCATTTCTTCTGTGCTAACATTAGCTCTTTCTGCCATAATTTCGTCTGCCCGTTCGGGGTTTTCTTCCATAAATTCCAAAATATCAAACCAAGTATTAACGAGAGCCTGAACTTGGTCGGGACGTTCTTCAATCAAGGTTTGGGTTGTTACTAATAAGTCTGGAATTGCCCCTGGAAATGCAGCGGAACTAATTAATTCATGGCTTCCTTCTCGTTCTAAAGCCCTTAACCAAAACGGGGGAAACGCTCCCACAGCATCAGCTTGTCCCGAAACAAAGGCTGCCACAGCTGACCCCGTTTCTAAGTCCTTAATATTGACATCGCTGCGAGACATTCCTGCCTCATCTAGGGCTAAAGATAAAAGAAAATCGTCAACAACACCGGCCTCAATGGCAACATCTCTTCCCTCTAAATCACTCACGGATTGAATTTCTTCAATGGCAATAATTTTGTCATTCCCATCGGAATTATCATTGACTAAAACTGCAACTTCGCCTTCCACCGCATCCCCTGCAAAGGAAACGGTATCGTTTAAGGTTTGACAATTGGCATCTAATTGTCCAGCAGCAAGGGCTTCCATAGAGGCGGTATAATCATCAAACCATTGCAGTCTGACATTTGCCCCATTTTCCTCAAATAAACCTTCTTCTTCCGCAATTGCCCAGGGCCACCACCCTGCCCAGTTACTATATCCTAAAACAACTGGTTCTCCATTCGTATCCGAGGTGGTATCTGTTGTATCCGTTGTATCTGTTGCGCCATTACAGCTAACAACGAGTAATAAACTTAAACAGAATAAACCGAATTTTGTCAGAATTTTTGGCAGCTGCATGATAACTCCTTATTGACTCACCATTACTTCGGGTTTGACTTGTTGATAAACCCAATTGAACCAAAGATCTAATCCCTCTCCTGTCTTTGCCGAAACAGGAATAATCGTGACATGAGGATTGATTTGGCGAACATTATTTTCAATGCGTTTAATATCAACATCTAAATGGGGGGCTAAATCCATTTTTGTCACTAAAAGACAGTCTGCTTCTTGAAACATAACGGGATATTTTAGGGGTTTATCCTCTCCTTCGGTGACACTCAGTAAAGCAACTTTCGCGTGTTCTCCCACTTCAAATTCTGCTGGACAAACTAAGTTCCCCACATTTTCTACAAAGATTAAATCAAAGGTTTCGGGTTGATATTGTTCCTTTAACTGATGAAGCCCACCCGCGACCATTGTGGCATCAAGATGACAAGAACGTCCGGTATTAATGGCAATAATCGGAACGCCATATTGTCGTAATTTTTCAGCATCTAATTCCGTGGTCATATCTCCTTCAATCACGGCAAGATTTAAATCAGATGATAGAAGCGAGAGTGTTTTTTCTAGTAAAACCGTTTTTCCAGCACCGGGGCTGCTCATTAAATTTAAGCAGGTAATTCCCCAATCATCGAAATGTTCACGGTTATGATCAGCTTCGGTTTGGTTTGCCTGGAGGAGGTTCACTCCTAGGGCAGCATCGAAAGTTTGGTGCATGGCTTTTTTTTTCTCAAGAAAATTTATCTAAAAGTTAGCAAATGATGCTTCGGTTGTATATTCAATGTGATCAATTTTTAGCTCTCTTCCGGAGCGAATATCCTCCATGGGTGAATGACAAGTGGGACAAGCATATTGCTCCCCCATTTTTGGTAAGTATTCTTGGTGGCAATGGTGGCAAAAAGCAACTAAAGGAATATCTTTAATGACTAATTCGACTCCTTCGAGAAAGGTATTTTGAGTTTGCGCCTTAAAAGCAAATTGAAGACTAGCGGGTTCAACACAGGTAAAGTTTCCAACTTGTAAGTGAATTTTTTGAATTGTTGGCGGTTCAGGTTGCGTTTCCCACCACTCTTTTACAGTAAGAATTAAGGCTTTGGTCATATCAGTTTCGTGCAT
>CAZTXK010000159.1:3584-5723 GCA_964617275.1 uncultured Dactylococcopsis sp.
GTCTGCAGTGTCTTGGGCTTGTTCGTGAATGTAATTGGGCTTACTTTCACGAGGAAGTTGTTTCGAGAGAACTAAATGCGCCATGGTGTCGCAAATAACTCGGGTTGCCATTAAAGCAGTCATGTCACTGACATCATAGGGGGGAGAAACTTCCACCACTTCTAAACCGCAAACAGGTGCTTTTTGCACAATTTTTCCTAAGAGATAAAGGGCTTCTCGCGGCAATAAACCACCCGGTTCGGGCCAGCCTGTTCCTGGAACAAACCCGGCATCAATGCAATCAATATCAAAGCTGACATAAACACAATCGGTGCCATCTAAAGCCCGTTCCAAGGCAAACTCTACCGCAGCATCTAATCCCATTTCTGTAATATCGGTAACGGTTAAGATATTGGTTTCTCGTTCTCGACAAACTTTTACGCCTTGACGGGGTACTTGCCAGCCACCAATTCCTAATTGCACGAGGTTTTTCGCCGGGGCATTTTTAATATTCGTGGCATGAAACCAAGGACAGGTGTGCATCCGTTCATCTAAATCGGTTTCTTGGGTATCCACATGGCGATCAAAGTGAATAATACCGACTTTTTTATCCCCTAAATGGCGACAAACGCCGCGCACGGTGGGGAAACCAATGGAGTGATCCCCGCCTAAAATGATGGGAAATGCTCCAGAGGAGAATATATGGGCAATGCCTTTCGAGATTTGATCAAAGGACTTTTCATTATTTCCAGGAATCGTGAAAACATCGCCAACATCGCAGAGGGTGACTTGTTCTCTTAAATCCACGCCCAGTTCAAAGTTATAGGGGGTATAAAGAGCGGAAATTTTACGGATGCCCTGGGGCCCAAAGCGAGTGCCGGGGCGGTAGGTGGTGCCAGAATCATGGGGAACGCCAACGATCGCGATGTCATAGTTTCCCACCTCTTTAACATCTTCAATATAGGGGGCTTTGAGAAAGGTATTGATGCCGGCATAGTGGGGAAGTTCGCCGCGGGAAAAGGTAGAAATGCTGCGATCGCGGATACTTTCCGCTGCTTCTAGCCCATGATCAAGTCCTTGCGAGACTTCCTGTTGCCAACCCGTTAAAGGTAGCTGACTTTCTTTATCGAGGGCGCGATTGGCTTCAGATTGGTTTTGATCGGTCATTATGGTATTAATTCCTCCTAAAATAAAAAACGGGAGACCTAATAATGGTAATACTCTACCACTTTAGACCTCCCGGGCTTTTGTCCCGCCGTGTCACTACTTTTAGTGTGCTTCTCTTGGACCAGTCATTACAGGTGTAATCGGAACCCTAGAAGCAATTAATACTTTTTATATCTCCTATGTCTAGCTTCCATTTTGAAGGAAGAGATTAAAGGATACAGTAGCCTTTACTACAAAATTGAAAATTAGCCAAAGCCTTTTTTGGATTGAGTAATTAGCTCCCAGATGAAAACTTCCCCATCACTGGTTCCAGCTGCCAAATGATTTCCCCGATTATGCCATTGCAAACTAGAAAAGCTACCGGCTTGGGTTTTTAGTGTTTTAAGAGGCTTCTGACCTTGCCATAAAATAATGGTGCCATCATCACTCGCAGAGGCTAAGAGGGGTTGCCAAGGATGAAAACTTAAATCTCTGACAAAGCCCTGATGATGTTCTAAAACAGTGTTTTGCCATTGATCCCTATTTTTATCTTGCCACCAAAAAATAATTCCCTCAAGGCAAGCAGTAGCAATTTCTGGTGATTTCGTTGACGAGACATTCGACCAGGCAAGTTTTCGCACTTTCCCCGGAAATCCTTGCATTAACCACGGGGGCGGGCTATCCCATGCCAAGATACTCAGGGTGCGATCTAAATTGCCAGAGGCTAAATAATCCCCTTCCTTTGACCAAGCAACAGTTAAACTTGCTCCCGGCACTTCTAGTTGATAAGGGGAGGATTCAATCTCGTTGAGATTCCAGACTTTCACCCCACCATCGCCGCTAACGGCAAGGTAATCTTCTTTCGGATGCCATGACAGGTCAAAGATGGAAGAGTTTTTAAAGGGAAGAGTAGTGGTAATAAGTTTCTGTTCTAAATCCAGAATATAAACCTCGCGCCCAACTGCATAAGCCAGGATTGGTTTCTGAGGATGCCATTGAAGCGTATCAAGCCAA
>CAZTXK010000160.1:0-5694 GCA_964617275.1 uncultured Dactylococcopsis sp.
TCACTGGTCACTGGTCACTGGTCACTGGTCACTGGTCACTGGTCACTGATCACTGATCACTGATCACTGGTCACTGATCACTGATCACTGGTCACTTTTAAAAAGAGTTCCCCCCTAACTGATTTAGGGGGGATTGAAATTAGGCGACTAGACTAGAGAGATTAGTAATCAAAATCATCACCAGCACCAGCACCGGCTTTATCTTTCTTCTCATTTTGGTCGGCAACAATGCACTCTGTAGTTAGAACCATCGAAGCAATGGAAGCCGCATTTTGCAATGCTGAACGAGTGACCTTCGCCGGGTCAACAATGCCCGCTTCTAACATATCGGTGAAGCTGTCATCCGCAGCATTATAACCGATATTGAAGTCTTTTTCTTTGACCCGCTCTGCAATCACAGCGCCATTAGCGCCCGCATTTTCCGCAATGCGCTTTAGTGGTGCAGTTAAGGAGCGCACGACCAGCATTGCGCCAGTGAGAGCTTCTCCTGTGAGGTTATCTTTTGCCCATTTTTCCAGTTCCGGAGCTAAGTGGGCTAAGGTTGTGCCGCCACCCGGAACAATGCCTTCTTCTACCGCCGCTTTAGTAGCGTTAATTGCGTCTTCTAAGCGCAGTTTCCGATCCTTCATTTCGGTTTCAGTGGCTGCGCCGACTTTAATCACAGCGACACCACCAGAGAGCTTACCGAGACGCTCTTGGAGTTTTTCTTGATCGTAGCTGGACTCGGTTTCTTCAATTTGACGACGGATTTGATCACAACGGGTTTTCACCGCTTCTTCATTTCCTTCCGCCACTAAAGTGGTGCCATCTTTAGTAATCGTTGCGCGACGAGCAACCCCAAGCATATCTTGGGTGGCATTTTCCAGTTTCAGCCCAGCGTCTTCGGTAATTACTTGACCGCCTGTTAGAACAGCAATATCTTCTAACATTTGTTTGCGGCGATCGCCGAATCCGGGAGCTTTCACCGCAGCCACATTCAACACGCCACGGAGACGGTTAACAACGAGGGTAGCAAGGGCTTCTTTTTCAATGTCTTCAGCAATGATTAATAAGGGCTTACCGGAGCGGGAGACTTGTTCTAAGATGGGAACAATATCTTGGATCACCGTAATTTTTTTGTCGGTGAGAAGGATGTAGGGATCATCTAACACCGCTTCCATCCGTTCGGTATCGGTGGCGAAATAGGGAGAGATATAGCCCTTGTCAAAGCGCATCCCCTCCGTGATTTCTAATTCGGTGGTCATGGACTTCCCTTCTTCTAGGGAAATGACCCCTTCTTTGCCCACTTTTTCCATGGCTTGGGCAATCATGTCTCCCACTTCCGCATCGTTACCAGCGGAGATGGTTCCCACTTGAGCAATGGATTTGGGATCGCTGATGTCAGTAGAATGTTTTTGGATTTGTTCAACTAAGAAGCCCACTGCTTTGTCGATCCCGCGTTTAAGCGCGACCGCGTTTGCCCCGGCTGCAACGTTTCTCAGTCCTTCTTTGACTAAAGCATGAGCTAAGATAATGGAAGTGGTTGTCCCATCACCGGCGGCATCATTGGTTTTAGAAGCAGCTTGGCGAATGAGAGACACACCGGTATTTTCGATATGATCTTCTAATTCAATTTCTTTGGCAATGGTGACCCCATCATTAATAATTTGGGGTGCGCCATATTTTTTTTCGAGAACGACGTTGCGCCCTTTGGGTCCGAGGGTAACCGCAACGGATTCGGTAAGGAGATCGATACCACGTTCTAAAGCGCGACGGGCTTGATCGTTGTAAATGATTGATTTAGCCATAATAATTTCCCTTTTCTGAATCGAAGTCAGATTAATTTAGTTAACAACCGCGAGAATGTCTTTTTCCGATAAAAGAACGTAGTCGTCGTTGCCGAGTTTGATATCGGTTCCGGCGTATTTGGAGTAGAGAACTTGATCGCCGACTTTTACTTCCGGTTCGGTGCGACTGCCATCCTCATTCCGTTTTCCAGGTCCAACGGAGACAATTTCACCGACTTGGGGTTTTTCTTTTGCGGTATCAGGAAGAAGAATACCGCCTGCGGTTTTTTCTTCTTGAGGACTGATTTTTACGAATACGCGGTCTGCTAGAGGTTTGACGGTAGAGACACTTAGGGATACAGTTGCCATAAGTTAATTTTCCTTTCTTTTAGCACTCTCTTGTTCTGAGTGCTAATTTATCCGAATTAACCAGTGCTTGGCAACTAAGGGATAAGTGTGGGTTTCCGTACCTGCTTTTCTAGTGCAGACGGATCAGCTATTCTAGTCTTAGATAGTTTTGGCAGAAATAAGGAATGTCAGAAGTTAGCCCTTTACAGGAAACGGTGGAGAAACTTGCGTTACAGAAAATTCAACGTCATATTTTTCTGTGTGCGGATCAAACCAAGCCTAAATGTTGTTCCCATCAAGCTGGGGTGGAGTCTTGGAATTATCTGAAACGACGTTTAAGTGAATTGAAGCTGGATCAGCCGGGAAGTGATCCCAGTTGCTTAGTATTTCGCACCAAAGCCAATTGTCTGCGAGTTTGTTGTTCGGGTCCGATTTTGTTGATTTATCCGGATGGGGTGTGGTATCAGCAAGCAACGCCAGAGGTGATTGAACGGATTCTTCAAGAGCATTTATTAAACAATTCTTTAGTGGAAGAGTATTTATTCCTGCATCACTGTTTACCGAGTTCGGAATTTAATTCAGAAAAGGTTGATGATCAGGTATCATAATTTGCGATATACTACTTAAGTATATCGGATAATCGTAATTTAATACACCTTTTGTGCTGCTGAGAACGACAAATGAATGAAAACTTGGAACAACAATCCCCAAAATTACTCTTAATTGATGATGATCCCAACTTAATTCTGCTGGTACAAGATTATCTGGATTTTCAAGGATATCAAGTTGCAACCGCAGATAATGGGCAAGAAGCTCTCGAACGACTAGAGGAGGATATTCCCGATTTAATTATTTGCGATATTATGATGCCAGAAATGGATGGCTATGAGTTGGTAGAACGGATTCGGGAAGATAGTCGCATTAGTTGGATTCCAGTTATATTTTTATCAGCCAAAGGACAATCCACAGATCGGGTTAAAGGTTTAAATACCGGGGCAGATGTCTATTTAATTAAGCCCTTTGAACCGGAAGAATTGGTGGCGCAAGTAGAATCTTCCCTCAGACAAGCCAATCGCTTTTTAGAGAGAACGCCATCTAACAGCAGCTTTGCGGAAGAGGGAGAGAAAATCCAAGTTCCGGAAGGGGTAACTTTGACGCGCACGGAAACGAAAGTGGTGCAGTTGGTCGCGCAAGGGTTAGCAAACCGTGAAGTTGCCGAAAAACTCAATGTCAGTCAGCGTACTGTGGAGTCTCATGTCTCTAATATGTTGAATAAAACCCGTCTTCACAATCGGACAGAATTAGCGCGTTGGGCAATTCAAAGCCATTTAGCTCACTAATTTTTTAGCGAGGATTAAATGGCGGTAATAATGGCTCACGCCATGGATCATGGCAAGCAGCAGCCATCCCAGGAGGTTCAGTCTGAGAGCAAAGAGGGTAACATCAGCAAGATTAAAAATTGTCAGGGCTAGGAATGCGACAATGAAGGTGAAGAAAATGAGCTTGTCTTGCTGCCATTGCTGCGCGCTTGGGGTGGGCGCTAAATCTGACCAAATGGTTAATAAAAAGATAGCTCGCGCGATCGCGCTTCCCACTAAGACAAGGAATAATAACAGCCCCAGAATCCCGGTTTCAGCGGCAAGCATCAAGGGAAGACTATGAGGATGTCCAAACCAAATCCCCATGGCTTCTTCATAGAGAGGGGTAAAATTTCGTAATCCCCAACCCAGAAACGGACGTTGCTGGATTAATTCCCAACTAAATTGCCATTGGGTGGTGCGGAGGGTTTCCACAGCGCGATCGCTGTACATTTGATCATTCAGACGCGCCCAAAAATAACGGGGAACTAGCTGACGTAACCAGTGATTGACGGGAGATGGTGCAAACGCTGCCCCCATAACCCCAGTTACCATCACGCCTCCCAAAGCAATTAACCCATACCAGCGTTGGTAAAGAATAAAGGTAATCGTTACCAATACCGCCACCAGCCAAGCATTGCGAGAACTGGTTAAAACCAAAGCAACTGCGAGTAAGACAATAATTCCTGTTAACCCTAACCATTCCCAGACTTGTTTCTTTCGCCAGCGATAGGCTTCCACCCATAACCCCAAAGCCAAAGTTAACATGACTAAAAAATAAGCCGCCGCGATATTGGCATACATAAACACCGTGGCTAAACGCCCAGAGGGATTCCCATTTTTTGCCAAACTCCACCCTAATAAAGGTTCTAAGGCTTCTGGCGTTGTCCAACCGAGGGTAATTTGTCCAATCCCTAAAAAAGCAATGGGAAGGGAAGCCACTACCCCTAACCAAGCCAAACGTCTCAACTGCGCGGGGGTTTCCACCAGCAGACTGATGCCGATAAAAACGATAAAAAAGGGAATAAAATTTGCAATTCCTAACCACGCTTGTTGTGGATATTCTGCGGTGATTGAAGTTAAGCACAACCAAAGACTCAAAGCGAATAATCCCCAGACTATAGGGCGTTTGAGCAGTTCTTGTCTTTGTTGTATCGTTATGGCAAGGGCAATCACCAATAACCCAAGGGAGCCAAAAGTGGGCAAAAAGGGGAAAATAAAAAACATCCCTTGTCCCCAACGCCATAACCGAGGTGAACGTTCCGAAATTAGCATTTAAGCGAATTGCCACTCAGCTTCATCTTCACGGAGAAGCCGAATTTGGGCTAATGCAAAAACAGTGGGGATAATGCGCCCATAATTCGTCGCAATGGTTTTCCAGCCTAAATCCGCCACCAAACAGCCCCATAAAATTGGCCCCAAGAAAGAAAATACCGTGCGAGTTGCCCCATAACGGGCTGCATTTAATGCCATTCCTTGTTGGGCTGCCTTGAGGGCAAGATGGCTCTGGAATTGAGCCGCTGCTGCTGTTCCCCCACGGATCACGGCATTTTTTGCCACTTGATAACGAGCAAAATGGAAGGCAAATTGACGAGCTATTTGTTGTAAGAGCCAAGGACGTAAAATCGAGCTAACGGCAACGACACTTCCGCCTTTGAGGAGAAAATTCATGGGATTGTGTTGAAGTTGAGGGGGTAGGGGCTCCGGGGCTTTTGCTTGGGCTAGAGACTCCTGAATTTTTGCAGTAATGGAGGCTTGCTCGGCCTCGGGGAGTTTTTTCCAAGCGCGACTCATCAGGTGCAGGAAAACCTCGGCTTCGAGATCAGTGGTGGAAAGTTGATTAGAAAAAGAGATTTTGAGGTAACTACACACTCGAACTAAAACTTGCCGATAACTCAGTTCTTGACTGCGCTTTCGTAAGACGGTAAAGCCATCGGCAGCCAAAAATCGAAACCGATGCTCGATCGCGTCTAGCCATGCGGAATGTTCTTTACTTTCAATATCAGCCGGTTCAGGCGTACCAAAATAATCAAGGGGATTAAAGCGGCGACAAAATAGAAGTTCCGTAATCTGTTTTAATTCTTCTTCTGTGGCTAATTCCAGAGCCGTTCTTAATTCATCCAAGGATCCAACCCTCCGCGCATATAAAGCTCATTCCCATTTAATTTTAATTGATCAAGAAAATCCCCGATCGCGCCTTGGAAAATAAGACGAAATCGGGG
>CAZTXK010000161.1:0-2546 GCA_964617275.1 uncultured Dactylococcopsis sp.
TTCAATATAAGAGTTGCCCCTCGGGAGATCACTAATAGGATAATCAATACCATGACCAAAAACGCTTCTTCCCAACAAACTCATATTAACCAAGCTCGGGCAAGTTTGAGCCAAGCCTTATCTTGGTATGGGAATCTGCGTCGTCATGGCAAGGCAACTCCGAATGGTGAACTGCAAGCAGCGGTAAAGGAAGACTTACAAACCTTAAAAGCCGCTTACGATAAGCTCGATGAAACAGTTATTCGCATTGCGACATTTGGCTTAGTCAGTCGGGGGAAATCCGCAGTAATTAATGCCCTAGTGGGGAAAAAAGTAATGACCACAGGGCCCGTAAATGGCGTAACCCGATGGCCCCAAACCATTCGCTGGAGTCCCCCCAGTGGGAAAGTACAAATTGAATTAATTGATACTCCTGGCTTGGATGAGGTAGAAGGGGAAGAACGGGCGCAAATGGCGCAAACGATCGCGCAACAAGCGGATTTAATTCTATTTGTAGTCGCTGGAGATATTACCCGCACTGAGTATCAAGCCCTCTGTGAACTGAGACAAGCGAAAAAGCCCTTATTACTGGTTTTTAATAAAGTTGACCTTTATCCAGACAAAGATCGCCAAGTCATTTATGAACAGTTACGTCAGTTGGGAACGGGAAAGGAAGGAGAACAGTTACAGGAACTCTTATCGCCCCGAGAAATTGTCATGATTTCGGCGGAACCAGCGCCGATGCACGTGCGAGTAGAACAGCCCGATGGCGAGATCACCTATGAACGAGAAGCCCAACCGCCACAAGTGGAAGCTCTTAAAGAAGCCATTTTAGACATTCTCAATCGGGAAGGGCGATCGCTGCTAGCAATTAATGCCCTGTTACAAGCCCAAAATGCGGAATTACACCTTGCCGAGGAAACCGTCAAATTACAACAAGAAGAAGCAGAAACCCTCATCTGGAATTATGCCAAATATAAGGCGATCGCGGTTGCCGTTAATCCTCTTGCCATTTTTGACCTAATTGGCGGAACATTTGCTGATTTAGCCCTAATTCGTGGGTTAGCACAATTATATGGCTTACCCATGACCAGCTATGAAGCGGGAAAACTGTGGCGACGGATTTTAATTAGTTCCGGGAGTTTGCTTTTAGGGGAAATTGGCACCAGTTTCCTAATGGGTGTGGGAAAAAGCAGTGCCATGATTGGCGCAAGTTGGGGCAGCCCTAGTGCCATTATGTCCTATGCTGGGTTAGCTGCTACTCAAGGCGCGATCGCGGGGTATGGCGCTTATAGTGTCGGACAAGTAGCGCAAGAATATCTGAAAAAAGGCTGTAGCTGGGGGCCACTGGGGCCAAGTACCGTTATTAAAGAGATTCTCTCCCAAGTTGATGGCGATACCATTATCTATCGCCTGCGAGAAGAATTAGGGAATGTTTAGTCGTTAGTCATTGGTCATTAGTCATTAGTCATTAGTCATTAGTCATTGGAATACATACTTAGATTAATAAGCGAGTTCTAATCTTACAAAGGACGAAGGTGTTACTGAGCCTGTCGAAGTACAAATAACGAAGGACAAAGGACAAAGGACGAAGGACAATCTGCATAAATCCTCTCAGATCTAACTAAGGGATTAATAGGAAAGATCATGAATGAGCAGGAGAAAACAATGGCGGTTAAACAAAGTTTTGGGCAAATCATCCGACAAAAGCAACTTATCAACGCATCGCGCAAAATTAACGCTAAAGCTGGAAATATTGCCACTTCCTAGCGTGCTTACTTCAAAAAACTACCTCCTATAGAAAAGAAAGATTATTCATTTCAGGACAAGAAATCATGGTTTTAACAGCAACTATCGATAAAACACATCAACAGCACAACGTCAATTTCGGTAACACTTTTCCCACCGAACCCTCATGGGAAAAGGTAATGCCAATGATTACCTTTAACTTACTAAATCCTCGACACTCGCTTCCTGTTCAAACGTGGCATCTTGAGGCGAATTCAACTATCAAAATTGGACGATCTAGTAAGAATGAAGTCACGCTTTATAGTACCGTCGTTTCTCGTTATCACTTAAAAATTGAACAAAACGGTGAAAATTGGGAGCTGGTTAATTTCGGCTCTAATGGAACATTTTGTAACGGCAAACGAATCACTCGCACTCCCCTTAAAAATGGCATGGTCATTCGTTTAGGCAACTCGGGGCCCCAACTTCAGATTTGGCTAGACTGTTTAACAGAGGAGAGAAATGAATCCGTCACGAAACTCCTCCGCTAAAGCAATGCTAGTTTAAGGAGAACCCGTAGCAATTGTCTCCTGTTCAAAAAGCTGATGTGCCAACTCAAGAGCGACTAAACGATCCGTTACAAAATGGTCTCTTGGAATCAACTCAGAAATCTCTAGACGTTGCAGACGATCCTTAATTTTACCCGTTGCCCCAGCAATAATGACTTGACGACCTTGTTCCACTGCATCTTTAACCGCATTTTCTAAAGCTAAAGAGGAAGTCACCCCCAACAAAGGAACTTCACTGACATCTAGAATTAACACCTCATAGTCTCCCGC
>CAZTXK010000161.1:2646-5682 GCA_964617275.1 uncultured Dactylococcopsis sp.
ACCATTAAATCCACAAATACGGTTAAAGCAATGACCCCATACATAATCAATGCGCCTTTCCAAGACACCTCATGGGCGCGTTTCAGGAAATTCCAGTCAATGATATCTATCCCCACTTTCATGGCAATTCCCGCTAACACCGCCATGGGAATCGTTGCCGTTAAATTACTTGCCCAAAGCACCACGATTAATAAGATAAAAGCACGAGTTAAGCCTGATAGTGCGGTTCGCGCTCCAGTTTGAATATTAACCACTGTTCCCATGGTTGCCCCAGCACCGGCAATGCCCCCAAATAGTCCAGAGGCTAAATTCCCTAACCCTTGACCCATTAATTCTTTATCAGAATTATGTTGGGTGCGAGTGAGACTATCAGCAACAACAGAAGTCAGTAACGCATCAATACTTCCTAACATTGCTAATACGAGGGCATTAATAACCATTAACTGTAATTCACTACCACTAAAAGTGGGAACTTGTAGAGAGGGTAAGCCCGAGGGAATTTCCCCAATTCGGCGCAATTCAAAATTAGAAAAAGCCACCAGAGAAAGAATTGTTCCTAAAACTAAAGCGACAAGTTGTGGGGGCACAATTCGCTTCCAACGCTTGGGAGTCAGGAAAAGAATAGCAATGGTGAGAATCCCTAATCCCAACTCAGCTGGATTTAAGGTGGATAATAATTCCGGGAGAGCTTTCAAGGTTCCAATAATTCCCCCATCAGGACCTTCATGCCCGAGTAAAGGGGGCATTTGTAAAATAACTAAGATGATGCCAATTCCCGACATAAATCCGGAAATCACGGTATAAGGCATCAAGGTAATATATTTCCCTAGTTGCAAGAAACCAAATAAAATTTGGAAACATCCTGCCATCATTACCACCGTAAACGCCATTGCCATCCCTTTTTCGGGGTGAGCTGCCGTGAGTTGAGCAATAACTGAGGTCATAATGACCGTCATGGGGCCGGTGGGTTCGGAAATAAGCGTCGGGGTTCCACCGAATAGAGCGGCAAAAAAGCCCACTAAAACCGCTCCCCATAAGCCTGCACTTGCCCCAGCCCCGGAAGCAACCCCAAAAGCAAGGGCCATCGGTAAGGCAATAATGGCTGCGGTTACACCACCAAATATATCTCCTTTAACATTTCGGAAATGGATCTTATTTGTAATGACCATGACCTGAACTCTATATAAAAATCTATGGTTTATTATTTCAACATCATAAATTGTTATGCCATCAAAACAAACTGATGTTTTTTATTATTATAATTAGTTTTGCTTATAAATACTGAGAAAAAGCGAGGAGTGCTTTAACTGCTTTCACTATAGAGGTAAATCATGCGGATATCATCGGGTAAAGCGGTTTCTAATAATTTATAACCCTGTTGCAGTCCACTTTTCACTTCTTCGACACTCAGATTTTCTTCCTGCTGTTGTAGATACTCAGCAATCCGTGCTTCACTCCAATGGAAGGTTTGCGCCATGATTACCATTAAACGGACAATGGGAGGGAGTTTATTTAGGGCAATTTCGAGATGACACCATAATGGCGGTGGGGCGGCGTTTAAGTCATAGTTGATTTCCTTAACGGGGGGAACTTCGACTTGATTAAGAGTCATCGCTGCCATTTTAATTAACCAGCTTTGTAGCGAATTATCCCCTGTAACGTCTAACTCATCAACCTTGAGGCTTTGCATCTCATAGTATAAATGTCGCCAAATTAGAGCAAAAAGATAGTCTGATTGAATGCGCGATCGCGCACTGTGACGGATAATTGTATAAATTAAAGGGCTATAGCGACCAAAAATAGCAATGAAATACTTTCCCTGTTCTGGATGTCGCTGTAACAGAGTCAGTAATTCTAAATCGCTATGCTGGAATAAAGGTTGAACCAGTGGATGATTGGCTTCTGGAAAACTAGGAATCTGCACGAGTGTTCGTTAACCAAAACAAAGATAGAATGAGGTAAGGGTGAGCCTCACAAGAGGTAATTACCAATTGCACTTTACCGCATCTAAGTCGGTTTGTCGGTAAGTTTTGACTGTAATATTTAATGATCTGCTTATGGCTTTGGAAATTATTATTAATATGACCTCGATCGCGGCTTTTCTTCCTGGACTGGATACGGTTTTTTCCACGCAAGGAATTATGGTGATGTTGCTGGTGGCGTATGCTGGAGCAATGTGGCTATTCCTCACCAGTGCGCCCAAAGTCCACACCATTATGGTATCGGATTTAGAGGTGGCTCGCCAGTTTTATGAGGGGGTTTTAAATTTATCCATCGCGGAAGTTCCCCTCCATTATTATTACAATTATGAACAGTCTTTAGGGGCAACTGCCATTGATCCCATGTATATGTCTGCGAATACAGGAGTTGCAAGTAACCCCGGTTTTGCCGGTTCAGAAGGGCTGTGGTATCAACTCAAAAAAAATACTCAATTGCACGTAATTAGTGGCGCAAATTATGGGAATAAAAACCGCCACCGTCATGTTTGTTTTGATCACGATTGTTTAGAAAATATCTTAATGCAAGTGCAAGCACGACGACTAAAATTTAAAGTCCGCCGCACCAAACCTTTAAATTTTTTAGTTAAAGATTTGGATGAACGGGTGATTGAAATGGCGGAAGTTTCTAACTAGTTACTTCTAGATTATTGCGCGGCATATTGTTTGAGAACGTCTAAAGAAATTACTTCTAAAGCGCGAGCATGAGTGGAAGCTAAAACTACCGGTGGGGCAACGCCAGCTTGTCTCGCTTCTTCCCAACGAGAGGCACATAAACACCAGCCATCTCCCGGTTTTAATCCCGGAAAGTTGTACATCGGTCTAGGGGTGCTTAAATCATTTCCTTGGGACTTTGTATATTCTAAAAACTCTGCTGTGACTCGCGCACAAACCACATGCAAACCAAAATCTTGTCCGCCTGTATTACAATACCCATCGCGATAAAATCCCGTTTGGGGTTCATTGCAACACAATTCTAAAGGTGTTCCTAAAACATTAGTAGCTTCAGTCATGGTTGTTTTCTCCATTGCTATTTATA
>CAZTXK010000162.1:0-1545 GCA_964617275.1 uncultured Dactylococcopsis sp.
TAACCTAAATTTACCCCGATTTGTTACGAAATTTAGATACTAGATAACTGGACATTTTAGGAAGACCTGTGTTTTCTACTCTCACCGCAGACTTTCGGATTATTTTTGAACGAGACCCCGCGGCTCGTAACTGGCTGGAGGTAATTTCCTGTTACCCCGGCTTACAAGCCATTTTATTCCATCGCTTTGCCCATTGGTTATATTGCATTGGGCTACCTCTCATTCCCCGCATTATTTCTAGTTTTGCTCGTTTTATTACTGGGATTGAAATTCACCCCGGGGCGCAAATTGGAAAAGGTGTTTTTATTGACCATGGCATGGGAGTGGTCATTGGTGAAACCACAATTATTGGCAATTATGCCCTAATTTACCAAGGCGTTACCCTCGGTGGAACGGGAAAAGAAAGTGGAAAACGCCACCCCACCCTCGGTGAAAATGTTGTGGTGGGTGCTGGGGCAAAAGTTCTCGGAAATCTTCAAATTGGTAATAATGTTCGCATTGGCGCGGGATCAGTGGTTTTGCGAGATGTTCCTTCTGATTGTACCGTTGTTGGGGTTCCGGGGCGTGTCGTTTATCGTTCTGGGGTGCGTGTTGATCCCCTTGAACATGGTAGCCTCCCTGATTCAGAAGCCAATGTCATTCGGGCTTTACTCGATCGCATTGAAAGTTTAGAACAAGAAGTGCAGAATCTCCAACGTCAGCAAAATTGGACGGCTTCTGTAGTTTCTGCATCTGATGAAAACTCTCCTCAGTGTCAGCTTAAAGATCGTGATATTGAGGAATATTTACATGGCAGTGGGATTTGATCGCAAAACCATTGTTTACCAAAGTGTTTGCCCGAATCAAATTTCCCCTTGGCTGCAAACTTGTTTAGACAGTGTTCGCGCTTGGAGTGAACAAAAAGGCTGGGATTATACTTTGATGGGAGACGAAATTTTTTCCTTATTACCGCATTGGTATTGGGAAAAAACCTCTCATCAAAAAGTAATTGCTACTGATTTAGCCAGATTGTTACTGGCAAAAAAGTTTCTACAGGAAGGCTACGATCGCGCAATTTGGTTAGATGCCGATGTCTTAATTTTTGCCCCTGAATTTTTAAATATTCCCATTACTGAAGAATATGCCTTTGGTAAAGAAATTTGGGTTCAATATAATAAAAATCAGAAACTGAAAGCCTATCCAAAAGTTCACAATGCAATTTGTGTTTTCTGTGAAGGGAATAGTTTTTTAGACTTTTATATTCACGCTTGTCAGCGTATTATCAAAAACTTTCAGGGAACCCAAATGGTACCGCAATTAGTGGGGCCAAAATTCTTGAGCGTCCTTCATAATACCATGAAGTTACCCTTAATTCCTGAAGTTGCCATGTTTAGCCCTTTAGTTTTAGAAGATATCTTAAAAGGAGGAGGAAAGGCTTTAACCCTTCATCAGCAAACGCAAAAAAGTGCAATTTATGCAGCCAATTTAAGTGCATCTTATGTTGATAATGGGTTGGGTGAAGCTGGTTATGAAGCAGTAACCAAAATGCTTCTTGATCGGTCATTA
>CAZTXK010000162.1:1645-5635 GCA_964617275.1 uncultured Dactylococcopsis sp.
GTTGGGTGAAGCTGGTTATGAAGCAGTAACCAAAATGCTTCTTGATCGGTCATTAGTCATTAGTCATTAGTTATTTGTTATTTGTTCACTGGTTTACAAAGGTGTTACTTAGCGAGGTCGTTGGACAAAGGACAAAGGACTAACAAAAAAGGACAATTAATAATATTATTGTTGCTTATTATCACTCCCTAAAAACCACCATAATTCCAAGCCAATTAATCCCATCCCTCCTGCGGTTACTAAAAGTTTGATTGCTAAAGGTTGTTCGACTTTCTGGAAGCGACGATCTTGTTCTGCCATTACTTCGGTTGGAAACAAGGCAGTAAGAAGAAAAACAAAGCCGATTAATTTTGACCAAAAGACGTTTCTTTTCATAGTAATAAACTTTTCTCAACCATAAGTCGGAAGGATGCTCGCACGAATGTTTAGAGTGGGTTTTAAATTGACGTTCTGTACCAAGTAATCAATAACTGTGACAATTACTTTCAAAAAATAGAATAACTTTCTTAGTTCCTAGTGTAATGGGAATTTTAGAGCGAGTCAAGTCTGATCCTCATTATTGCTAGAATAAATAGTAAATGCAAAACAGCAGGATGAGAGGTTATGTCTCGTTATCAAAAAAATAAAGGAGTTGCTGAAGAATTCAAAGACCAAGTTACCATTTTGTTAGGGATAACAGCAATTCTATGGTTAGTAGAAATTGTTGATTATTTTATCCTCCAAAGTTATAGCCTAAACCGTTATGGAATTGTGCCTCGCAATTTAATCGGATTAAGAGGCGTTCTATTTGCGCCTTTTCTACACGGTAATTTTCCTCACTTAATTGCCAATACGATTCCTTTTCTCTCCTTAGGTTGGCTTGTCATGTTACAGCGCACCAGTGACTTTTGGCGAGTTACTGCTATGACCGTATTAGTAGGAGGGTTAGGAGTTTGGTTAATCGGTCAACCCAATTCAATCCACATTGGGGCAAGTATTTTAATTTTTGGCTACTTAGGATTTTTACTGTTCCGAGGTTACTTTCAACGGAATGCTCCTTCGATCGCGCTTTCTCTTATTGTTGCTGTCTTTTATGGTAGTTTAGTTTTTGGAGTTCTGCCGACTCGTGAGGGTGTTTCTTGGGAGGGACACTTATTTGGCTTTATTGGCGGGGTAATTGCGGCTTATCAAATTGCTAACTCAGAGCGTTACTAGTTGAACTATCTCCCCTGACTGTTGCTCAATCTTATTGTCTATCATTAAGATAGATTAAGATGTGAAGAAATGTAACGAATATGAACGGCAAAGTTATTGTTATCGTCGGGGCAACCGGTGGCATCGGTTCGACCCTCACCCATGAACTCGCAGAAACCGGAGCAAATTTAGTCTTAGCCGCCAGAGACAGTGCGCGTTTATCAGCTTTAGTCTCTCAATTATCGGTCGCTGAGAAAATCTTGAGTGTTCCCACCGATATTACCAAGCCTGAGCAAGTGCAGACGTTAATGGAAAAAACGATCGCGCAGTTCGGTCAAATTGATATTTTAGTCAATGTAGCTGGTGCTGGTATTCTTAAGCCTCATGCTAAAGTTGAACCCAGCGATCTTGACACCATGCTTGATCTCAACCTGAAAGGCAGTTTCTATACATCTCAAGCCGCCGCAGAAGCAATGCGGAAACAAAAATCAGGACATATCTGTAATGTTGTCGGAATTTTAGGAAAACATCCCATGGCGATGGGCAGCGCCTATTGTGCCTCAAAATTTGGTGCGGTAGGCTTTAGTAAATGTATGGCAGAAGAACTAAAACGTTACGGGGTAAAAATGACCTTATTTTACTTCGGCGGCGTTAGCACCCCATTTTGGGATCAAGCCGGCTTAAAAGTGGATCGCGAAAAAATGCTAAGTGCAGATACGGCAGCCCAAGCAATCTTATTTGCCATTAAAGCAGAACCGAATGCTGTGCCAACAGAAATTAATATCCAACCTGATAATCATTTATTTTTCTAGGAAAAACTGTATCCTAACGGGAGGAACACCTAATAAACTAACGTAGCCTCGATGAAGATTGATCAGATTCACTTTTACGTTGAAAATGCTTCTTGGTGGCGTAACTGGTTTATTTCCCAAATGGGGTTTGAAACTGTTACTCCTCCCTACAGGGATGAAAAAACGCTCATTGAAGTGGTTAAAAGTGGTGAGGCGGAGTTTTTACTTTATTCTCCAGAAAGTGAGGAAAGTTTTGTTGCTGCCTACTTAAAGCAACATCCCCCTGGGGTTGCCGACATAACCTTTGAAGTATCTCATCTCGAAGCAACCCTCCCGAAGATGCAACAAGAAGGGGTAACCCTATTACAACCCTTACAGACAATTTCCACTAATTCAGGTTATCTCAAATGGTGTCAGATTTTGGGGATAACGGGGTTAGTTCATACATTAGTAGAACGAGAGGGGGGAACACCGTTACTGCCTTGGCTTCCTAATTGGGAGCAAAAAACCGCGTATGAGGCTGGTTTATATTTTACAGGGATTGATCATGTTGTCCTGAATGTAGCACAAGGGGCTTTACAGCCAACAGTGCAATGGTACGAACAAGTGTTTGGTTGGCAACGCAAACAAGCCTTTACCATCCAGACTCCTCATTCCGGCTTAAATTCCCAAGTGTTAGTCGATGGTAGTGGGAAAGTCCAATTTCCCATTAATGAACCCACTTCTGATACGTCACAAATTCAAGAGTTTATTAATCATAATCGCGGGGCAGGGATTCAACATCTTGCCCTGCAAACCCCGAATATTACAGAAGTCACCCTGACTCTGAAACAATTAGGGGTCTCTTTTCTGAGAGTTCCTGATACTTATTATACGCAATTACAAGAGAGATTTCCTGAACTGCCTTTTTCCCAATCAGAATGGGAACAAGTTAAACAAGCCCAAGTCTTAGTAGATTCAGAAGCCTCAGAGCTAACTGCGACAATTAAGAAAAATCCTTTATTATTACAAATATTTACGCAACCTATTTTTGAAGAACCGACATTCTTTTTTGAATTGATTGAACGGCGCGATCGCGCTAAAGGCTTTGGCGAAGGCAATTTCCGTGCTTTATTTGAAGCCATTGAACGAGAACAATTAAGCAACCCTAATCTCTAACCCACATTCCGTACCCTAGCTGTAACATATTTTAAGTTTACGTAGTAATTTGCTACCATATACTTTTAATATTCTTGAATTATATAAAAGAGTTCCCTAAACACCGATCCATCTAAGCCCCCCTTTGAAAGGGGGTTGGGGGGATTTTAGGGGAATGTAGCAAACACTAATGTATTCCATATTAGTTTATGACTCAAACTCCAATTCAGACATTTACCCTATTAGAGTTTCTACGACAACCAGAAACTAATCCACCGCAAGAATATATTGAGGGAAAAATCATTCCCAAGCCGATGCCACAAGGAGAACATAGTGCGATTCAAACTGAATTAGCGGCTACCATTAATCAAAACCTGAGAAAGGAAAAAATTGCTCGTGCTTTTTGTGAATTGCGGTGTACCTTTGGCGGTTTTTCTATTGTTCCAGATTTATCTATATTTACATGGAAAAAAATCCCACGCTCTGAGGAGGGCAAGATTGCCAATAACTTTTTGCTTGCACCGAATTGGACAATTGAAATTCTATCTCCTAACCAAAGTCAAACCAGAGTAACGAAAAATATTCTACATTGCTTGCAACATCAAACCGAATTAGGATGGCTAATTAATCCTTCAGAAGAATCCGTTTTTGTGTATTATCCCGATCAACCTTTAGCTGTATTTGATGATCCCTCTGTAATTTTACCTGTTCCTAATTTTGCACAATCTTTTCAAATTACGGTTGGTGAATTATTTTCTTGCTTACTTAATTAGTTTTGAATAATGACCTCATTTAAAGATCAAACCTCAAATCGTGAAGTCGTCGCCCCTTCTACATGGGAAAAGCTCAAATCAAACGCCACTGACTTAAAAATGTGGCTATTTTTTGC
>CAZTXK010000163.1:0-2813 GCA_964617275.1 uncultured Dactylococcopsis sp.
GTCGTTAATAATTATAGAGTTATTATGTCCACAGCTTCTCTAACCCAACCTGTTTCGATTGATGGTCTAGATATTCCCTTGATTGAGCATTATTTTCAACGCTTGAATGCTCAAGACTTTCAGGGAACGGCTCAGTTATTTGTCTCTAATGGGGAATTACATCCACCACTCGAAGAGCCGGTAATCGGCAGTAGCGCGATCGCGCAGTATCTTAAATCGGAAGCCATTGGGATGAAGTTATTTCCCCAAAAAGGCAATGAGCAATTACTGGAAGATGGAACCACCGAGGTTTATGTTAAAGGATATGTTAAGACTTCTTTATTTAAGGTAAATGTCGCTTGGCAATTTCTAATTAATCCTGAACAAGATAAGCTCTTAGCAGTCGCCGTTAAACTGCTTGCTTCTTGGGAAGAACTCGCCCAAATTCAACGTTAAGCTGCCACCGTGGTTTGCCAAGACGCTTCTAACTGGGAACGACCTAATAATAAGTCTTTTTGGGAACATTGCCAGTCGGGATGGGCAGTCATTAGCAGGCTGTCGATGCTTTCTTCATCAAAGAGATGCCACACCGGTGCATTATCTACTTTACTGGCATAAGCATAGCAATTAGGGCTAATACAGATAATTTCCTCGTCGCTGTTTCCTAACTTAATGGACTCTCCCGGTTGCAGAGATCGGAAACGGCGCATAAATTGTTTAAACTCGTCCCAAGAATCTGCTTTTACTCCCGTTAGGGAGACAATCAAAGCGCGATCGCTGTTAACAGCAATCCAATAATTTCTTAACGGATCAACCCCTTCTAGCCAAGGGAGTTGGTCATCTAACTGATAGCGAGGGATCACCGTGAATTGTGGATACATAAACTTATTGCTTCTTCTAAACTTTCCACACTGTTAGTAAGAATACAAAGAAAACTGAGAGAAAAGCCATAAAACTTAACAAAACTTAGTATCAAACTTAGATTTTGGCGCACTAAAATCCTGTAAAAGCAGTTACAGCAGGTATTATAGGATTTATTTTTTATGGGAAAATAATGTTAAGTTAAATGAAGGCAGCTCACCCCCCGATGATTTACTGGTGAGGGGTCAATAAGAGAAAATCAATCTGCTGTTATCCTGAATCTTGGTACGCTGTATTAATCATCTGTTATCCGTAACCTTATAATATGGACTTTGCAAGTAGTTTTTCTGATCAACTCAATGTCGGCTTAATATTACCCGAGGGAATTGTCATTGCCACCCTCTTAATCGTTTTAATTGCCGACTTAATTTTAGGACGTAATCGCGTACAGGGACTTCCTTATGTTGCCATTGGCGGGCTACTCCTCTCGGTGGTTGCCCTTTATTTCCAGTGGAATCCTGAAAACCCGATCGCGCTTCTCGGTAGTTTTAGCGGCGATGATCTGAGTATTGTTTTCCGTAGTATTATCGCCCTTTCCACTGCCGTAACCATTTTAATGTCAATTCGGTATGTGGAACAAAGTGGCAGTGCTTTATCAGAGTTTATCGCCATCATGCTAACCGCAACCGTGGGGGCAATGTTCCTGAGTGGCGCAAATGAACTGGTAATGATTTTCCTGTCTTTAGAAACCCTCAGTATTTCTTCTTACTTAATGACAGGATACACCAAGCGCGACTCTCGTTCTAATGAAGCGGCTTTAAAATATCTGTTAATTGGGGCTGCCAGTTCCGCCATTTTCCTTTATGGATCATCTTTACTGTATGGGTTATCGGGAGGAGAAACAACTCTACCCGGAATTGCTTCTGGAATGGCTCAAATGGAAGGAGGAGAACTAGCCAGCGCGATCGCGCTTGTATTTATGATCGCAGGGATTGCCTTCAAAATTTCCGCTGTTCCCTTCCACCAATGGACACCTGATGTTTACGAAGGTTCACCCACCCCAGTTGTCGCCTTCTTATCGGTGGGATCCAAAGCTGCTGGATTTGCCCTTGCCATTCGTTTACTCGTCGTGACCTTTCCCCTCGAACAACCGCAATGGCGTTTAATTTTCACTGCCCTCGCCATTCTCAGCCTGATCTTAGGGAATGCCGTGGCTCTCGCTCAAACTAGCATGAAACGGCTTCTTGCCTATTCCTCTATTGGTCAAGCGGGATTTGTCATGATTGGAATGGTAGCAGCCACCGAAGCGGGATATGCCAGCATGATCTTCTATTTACTGGTATATCTCTTTATGAACTTAGGGGCATTTACAGGCTTAATTCTGTTCTCTCTACGCACCGGAACCGACCAAATCACCGAATACGCGGGACTTTATCAAAAAGATCCCCTCCTCACCCTAGGATTAAGCATTTGTTTACTATCTTTGGGCGGTATTCCTCCCCTTGCTGGTTTCTTTGGTAAAATTTACTTATTCTGGGCAGGTTGGCAAGCTGGTTTATATGGCTTAGTGATTGTGGGACTGATTGCCAGTGTCATTTCCATCTACTACTACATCCGCGTCGTGAAAATGATGGTGGTGAAAGAACCGCAAGAAATGTCAGACACCGTTCGCAACTACCCCCCTGTCAGTTGGAAACTCCCGGGGATGCGTCCTTTACAGGTAGGTTTAGTTCTCTCTTTAGTGGTTACCTCTTTAGCGGGGATTTTATCCAATCCTCTCTTTACCATTGCTAATCGTTCTATTGCCAATACCGAAGTATTGCAAAGCGCTTCCCTCATCGAAGAGGAAACCGACACTCAAGACAAGCAAGTCTCATTAGGCAAATCAAATGCACCTGCTATTGTGGACTAAATAACGATCTAATCTGGGAATGCAGTGGTAACTGTGTTCCCCTTGTTGAGTTATGTGCAGA
>CAZTXK010000163.1:2913-5632 GCA_964617275.1 uncultured Dactylococcopsis sp.
TACGTCGCTTTCGTTTGGCATCAGCATCAACCCTTTTACGCTTCTTCCCAAGGGGACTATCATCTTCCTTGGGTGCGCTTGCATGGGACGAAAGACTATCTCGATTTAATTCTACTGCTAGAACGTTATCCTCAGTTACATCAGACGGTAAATCTTGTCCCGTCTCTGCTTCACCAATTAGAAGCCTATGGTCAAGGAAAAGCGTTAGATCCCTATCTCAAGCTGACATTAACCCCAGAAGAGAAATTAACTCGCAATCAACGGGAATACATCATTAATCATTTTTTTGATGCCAACTATCGCACCCTCATTGATCCTCATCCTCGCTACCGACAACTATATCAACAAAGAAAGGATCATGGGGCAACTTGGTGTTTATATCATTGGACGAATCAAGATTATAGCGATCTCCTGGCTTGGCAGAATTTAGCTTGGATTGATCCCCTATTTTGGGATGATCCTGAAATTGCTGCGTTATTAGAAAAAGGAAAAGGGTTTACTCTCCAAGATCGCCAACGGATTTACACCAAACAGCAAGAAATTATTAATCAGATTATCCCGAAACATAAAGAGTTACAAGAGAAAGGACAACTAGAATTAACCACGAGTCCTTATACGCATCCCATTCTTCCCTTACTCGCCGATACCAATGTAGCAAGAGTCGCTATTCCAGACTTAAATTTACCACAACATCGGTTTACTTGGGCTGAAGATATCCCTCGTCATCTGGAAAAAGCCAAAGCGATTCATCAAAGTTATTTTGAGACGTTACCCCAAGGATTGTGGCCCTCAGAACAAGCGATTAGTCCCGAAATTCTTCCTCATATTACGAAGGCTGGCTTCCAGTGGTTATGTTCCGATGAAGCGCTTTTAGGCTGGACTCTCAATCATTTTTTCCATCGCAATGAACGAGGAACGCTCTACGCGCCAGAGTTATTATATCGTCCTTATCGGCTTCCTACTGAGAATGGAGATTTAACCGTTGTTTTCCGCGATCACCGTTTATCGGATTTAATTGGCTTTACCTATAGTAAATTAACGCCAGAAGGGGCAGCAAAAGATTTTATTAGTCGCTTAAGCGCGATCGCGCAACGTCTTGGGGAACCCATTGAACATCCTTGGCTAGTCACCATTGCGTTAGACGGAGAAAATTGTTGGGAACAATATTATCAAGATGGAAATCCCTTTTTAGAAGCCCTTTATCAACGCCTCAGTGATCATAAGGGCATAGAACTGGTCACCGTTTCCGAATTTATCGACAAATTCCCCGCAACAGCCACCCTACCCACAGAAAAACTGCATAGCGGTTCTTGGGTTAATGGGAATCTCAACACTTGGATTGGCGATCCCATTAAAAATCAGGCTTGGGAATTACTCGCTGAAGCCAGAAGTGTTTTAGACAATCATTCCGAAGCGACAGAAGAAAACTATCCTCAAGCCTGGGAAGCCCTTTATGCGGCAGAGGGATCAGACTGGTTTTGGTGGTTAGGAGAAGGACATTCCTCCAACCAAGATGCCATTTTTGATCAACTGTTTCGAGAACATTTATCGCAAATTTATACCGCCCTGAATTTACCCATTCCCGAAAAATTAAAGCAACCTCTTGCCTCCCACGAAAGAAAAAAATCCCATCCCCCATTAAGTTTTATTCATCCTTTTATTGATGGGATTGCAGACGAACAAGACTGGGATAAAGCGGGACGAATTGATGTGGGAACAACGGGCACAATGCACATAAATAGCGATGTGCAAAGAATTTGGTATGGTTTAGATCACCTTAACTTTTATTTTCGGTTTGATTTCAAAAAAGGGGCGCAACCCGGAACCAATGTTCCTCCAGAGTTACATTTATTTTGGTTTTACCCTGGGGTTACCGTACTTAATAGCCACATTGCCTTAAAAAACGTCCCGCAACACCCGCCGTTAGATTATTTATACCATCACCATTTAGGAATTAACATGGTCGAAGAAACCGTTTGGTTAGAAGAAGCAGCCGAAAATCATCGCTGGTTTGGCTGTCGAACGCGGGCAAAATTTCACTTTAATGACTGTTTAGAATTATCGGTTCCTTGGGAAGATTTAGGAATGTCCCCTGATATTTCTCTTAATATTATCGCAGTGCTAGCCGATCGCGCTCAATTCCGCAGTTATTACCCGGAAAAAGAATTTATTATTCTCGAAATTCCTTAAGGTGATGCCATGATGACAACTTATACAATTAACCTAGAAACAATTACCACCCTTACTGATGATCAATTTACTAAACTTTGTCAAGCCAATCCCGATTTGAAATTTGAACGCACTTCCCAAGGAAATTTAGTTATTATGTCGCCGACAGGTGCAGAAACTGGAAGAAAAAATGCTGAAATCATTACTGATTTTGTGATTTGGAATCGTCGCCAAAAGCAAGGATTTGTGTTTGACTCTTCCACAGCTTTTAAGTTATCTAATGGGGCAATTCGATCTCCTGATGTGTCTTGGATAAAAAAAGAACGATGGAACGCATTATCTATAAAAGAAAGGCAAACCTTTTCTCCGATTGTCCCTGATTTTGTCTTAGAATTACGATCAAAGACTGATTCTTTAAGTGAGATTCAGAAAAAATTAGAGGAATATTTAGAAAATGGCGTAAACTTAGGCTGGTTAATTGATCCTATTAAAAAACAAGTGGAAATTTATCGTCAGGGAAAAGAGAAAGAAGTTTTAAACCAGCCAGAGA
>CAZTXK010000164.1:0-5625 GCA_964617275.1 uncultured Dactylococcopsis sp.
AAGAAATCAATGGTATTTTTCAAAGCCGTAACAAAACGATCAATGTCTTCTTTGGTATTATAGAGATAAAGACTTGCCCTTGCGCTTCCAGATACCCCTAACTCTCCATGTAAAGGTTGGGTACAATGATGCCCCGAACGAATAGCAACCCCTTCATAATCTAACAGTGGTGATAAATCACTGGCGTGTAGATTTTCGACATTAAAAGAGGCAAGGGCAGCTCTTCCTTTTCCATTTGCATCAGGTTTTGGCCCGTAAATATTAAGGTTGGGAAAGGATTTTAATTTCTCAAAAAGATAGGCAGTTAATTCCTCTTCGTAGGCATGAATATTTGCCATGCCAATGTTACTAAGATAATCCACAGCCGCACCTAGGGCAATTGCTTCGCCAATGGCGGGGGTTCCTGCTTCAAATTTATGGGGTAATTCCCCACAAGTGAAATGATCTAAAGACACTTCTCCAATCATTTCGCCACCACCGAGGAAAGGAGGCATTTCTTCTAATAAATTTTCTTTCCCATATAAAAAGCCAATGCCAGTGGGGGCGCACATTTTATGACCACTTGCTACTAGCCAATCACAATTAATCGCTTGGACATCAACGGGTAAATGGGGAACACTTTGACAGCCATCAATTAACACTTTTGCCCCTTTTTCATGGGCAAGTCTGGTAATTTCTTCAACAGGATTAATACAGCCTAAGGTATTAGAAACATGAACCAGCGCAACTAATTTTGTCTTCTCTGACAGCAAGTTTTTATACTGTTCAATATCGAATCCTTGTTCTTCATTTAATTCCACGTGCTTTAGAGTTGCCCCTGTTTTTTGGGCGATCATCTGCCAAGGCACTAAATTGCTATGATGTTCCATGACGGAGGTTAGAATTTCATCCCCCGGTTGCAGATGATGCAAAGCCCAACTGTAAGCCACTAAATTGACGGCTTCGGTGGCGTTACGAGTAAAAACAATTTCGTTGCGAGAGTTGGCACTAATAAATTGGGCAACTTTATCTCTTGCCCCTTCAAACCCCTCTGTGGCTTGAATACTTAAATGGTGCGCCCCACGGTGAACATTGGCATTATTATAGTGATAATAATTGTCTAAGGCGTTAATGACAGATAAGGGTTTTTGCGAGGTGGCAGCACTATCGAGATAAATCAGTTGATTCCCATTAACCTCTTGATTGAGGATAGGAAAATCAGCGCGAACTTTCTCTCCCAGTGATTGAGTGGTAGCAATGGTCATTTTATTTCTTTCCTAACCTAAAAACCGATTTTGCAAACTGCTATATAATGCGTCTCGCACCGATTTCACCGAAATTTCGTTAATAATTTCTGCAGCGAAGGCATTAATCAGCAAATTAGAAGCCGCTTGGCTATCTAATCCCCGACTACGAAGATAAAATAATTCGTCTGCTTCGAGTTGGCTAACCGTTGCCCCGTGAGCGCATTGTACATTATCGGCAGTAATATTTAATTCGGGCTTGGTATCGACATGGGCTTTTTCTGATAACAGAAGATTGCGATTGAGTTGGGAAGCATCAGTTAACTGCGCTTTTTGCGGAACAAATACCTTCCCATTGAAAACGGCACGACCGTGATCATCTAAAATATTTTTCTGTAGTTGATCGGCGCTACTGTGAGGATGACGAAACGCGATCGCGCTATGGGTATCCGACAACTGTTCGCCATTGCCTAAAGTTAACCCATAGAGACGAGTATCGGTTTGTGTTCCCGTTTGAAACACATCAAAATCCAACCGCGCTAACTGTCCGCCCATACTGACAGGGTAACAAGCATAACGGCTATCTTGGGCTTGTGTTACCGCCGTTTTCGCAATTTGAAAGCTATTTAAGGCTTCTTGCTGCAAGCGAACATGACTCACTTCTGCATTGGCTTCTACCCAAACTTCCGTGACAGGATTATTAAAATAGGAAGCCGCATCCGCCGTCGAAAAGCTGGCATATTGTTCAATTAAATTGACTTTAGAACTGGTTTCAGCAATCACTAAACAACGGGGTTGAATCAAAGTGGGCTTTTCTTCTCCCACCGATAAAAATAATAAATGGATCGGGGTTTCCACTTCGGTATTCTTTGCCACCCAAACCACAGCAGCATCATCAAAACCTGCCGTATTTAAAGCGGTAAATAACTCTTCTCCCCCTTCCTGCTGCGTTAAATAATCCGTAACTTTAGATTGTTCTTTTGCCTCTAACGCCGCTAAATTGCCAACTTTTACCCCTGCGGGTAAATTCTCCACCTGCGAGAGATTAGGAGAATAATAGCCATTAATAAAGACTAATTTCGCACCCGCCTCAGGAAAATTAAAAGCAGCTAACGCTTCCGCACTCAGATCAAAGGATTGACTCTTTTGATATTGATATTCTAGAAGGGGAGATAAATCGGTAAATCGCCATTCCTCATCTTTACGGTGAGGCATTCTAGAAGCCGCAACCGTTGTCGCCGCTTCTTGTTGTCGTTTTTGTCGCCAGAGGGCAAACGTTGATTCCTCTGTAACTGACTGCCTCTGACACTCACTTAAAAGCTGTGTCAGAAACTGATCCTGTTGGGTAAGTTGATCCTGAGAAGAAACTGACATACTCATGCTTAAGCCTTAGCCTCCTGTGGCGCATACTGTTCATATAGCCATTCATAACCATTTTCTTCTAACTGATGGGCTAACTCTTTGCCGCCACTGGTAATCATTTGCCCATCGCTCATCACATGAATGTAATCCGGTTCAACATAATTAAGTAATCGCTGATAGTGAGTAATCATCAGCGTGGCATTGTCAGAGGTTGCTAATTGACTTACTCCATTTGCCACAATTTTGAGGGCATCAATATCTAACCCAGAATCGGTTTCATCTAAAATAGACAAGGTGGGTTCTAGCAATGCCATTTGTAGAATCTCATTGCGTTTTTTCTCGCCACCGGAGAATCCTTCATTGAGACTTCTTTCAAGAAAGCTGGGATCCATTTTGACAATATCCAGCTTTTCCTCGACTAAATCTTCAAAGTCAAAGGCATCAATCTCTTCTTTCCCTTGGGCTTTGCAATGGGAGTTATAAGCAACTCGTAGAAAATCTAAGTTACTCACCCCTGGAATTTCCAAGGGATATTGAAACGCGAGGAAAATGCCTTTTAAGGCGCGTTGATCAGGTTCGAGGTCAGCGAGTTCTTCCCCTTTATAAATAATCTCTCCTGCTGTGATTTCATAGTCAGGATGACCGGCTAACACTTTGGAAAGGGTACTTTTTCCAGACCCATTACGCCCCATGATGGCATGGATTTCCCCTGCTTTAATCTCTAAATCAACCCCTTTTAGAATGGGGGTATCTTCAACTTTGGCGTGTAAGTTTCGTATGGATAAAATAACGTTGCTATTTTCTTTGATCATTTGTCCTTTGTTGTTTGTCCTTCGTCCTTTGTACCCCAATGACTAATGATGAGTACGGGCGAACGGCCGTTCGCCCCTACCAATGATTAACCGACAGAGTTTTCCAGTTTTAAAGCAAGCAATTTATCAGCTTCTGACGCAAATTCCATGGGTAACTGATTGAAGACTTCTTTACAGAAACCACTAACAATCATAGAAACGGCATCTTCTTCCGAAATTCCCCGTTGTGCGAAATAGAAGAGTTGATCTTCCCCAATTTTGGCGGTAGAGGCTTCGTGTTCGACTTTGGTGCGATTATTATCTGCCTGAATATAGGGGAAGGTATTGGCTTCTGCTTGATCTCCCACTAACATGGAATCACATTGGGAGTAATTTCTTGCGCCATCCGCTTTCGGCCCCATTTTGACTAAGCCGCGATAGCTATTCTGAGAGTGACCTGCCGAAATACCTTTAGAAATAATGGTACTCTTGGTATTTTTGCCAATATGAATCATTTTGGTGCCAGTATCGGCTTGCTGATAATTATTGGTTAAGGCAATGGAATAAAATTCACCCACGGAATTATCACCGGCTAAAACGCAACTGGGATATTTCCAAGTTACCGCCGAACCAGTTTCTACTTGTGTCCAGGAGATTTTAGAGTTATTTCCTTTACACAGGCCGCGCTTGGTGACAAAGTTATAAATACCGCCTTTGCCATTTTCATCGCCGGCGAACCAGTTTTGAACGGTGGAGTATTTAATATGGGCATCATCGAGGGCCACTAATTCCACGATCGCGGCGTGAAGTTGATTAGAATCGTACATGGGCGCAGTACAGCCTTCTAAGTAGCTGACAGAAGCCCCTTCTTCAGCAATAATCAGCGTCCGTTCAAATTGCCCTGCTTCGTCGGTATTCATGCGGAAATAGGTAGCTAGTTCCATGGGGCATTCCACACCCTTGGGAACATAAACAAAGGAACCATCACTAAAGACGGCAGAGTTTAGGGCAGCAAAGAAGTTATCCCCAGTGGGAACGACAGTACCGATGTATTTTTTCACCAGTTCAGGATACTTTTGTAGGGCTTCGGAAATCGAACACAATATTACCCCATGTTCCGCGAGTTTTTCCTTAAACGTGGTTGCAACGGAAACACTGTCAAAGATGGCATCTACTGCAACGTTACCGAGGCGTTTTTGTTCTGATAGGGGAATGCCTAGCTTTTCAAAGGTTTCTAACAGGGCGGGATCTACTTCGTCTAAACTTTCTTTCTTCTCTTCACTTTGTTTCGGTTCTGAATAATAGATAATATCATTAAAATCAATGGGACGGTAGCCCACATGCGCCCAATTGGGTTCTTTCATGTTTAGCCACTGTCGATAGGCTTTGAGGCGAAAGTCTAGCATGAACTCAGGTTCATTTTTCTTCGCTGAGATCATGCGGATAATGTCTTCATTGAGTCCACGGGGGAGGGTTTCGGCTTCAATATCGGTAACGAAACCGTATTTATAGGGTTGGTTGAGTAAAGTTTTGGTGGCAGTCATGGACCTTGCGTTTCCTCAGTTAAGCTAATTGTCCGTTTTTTATGATTTCTTTGGGATCGCTTCTTTAAGTAAGCGACTTACGAAACATATTTGTTGTTTATCTATTTTTAGGCTACATTAACAACTAAGATGTTGTCAAACTAATAATTGCAGATTTTAGGAAAGGATAATGGTTCAGGACACCGCAACAACTCTCTCGAAGACGGGACAAGGTTCGACTAAGCAGGATATTCTCAGACATATTCTGAAACAAGGAGAAGCAACGGCGCAGGAGTTAGCAGACGTTCTTGCCATTAGCCCGCAGGCTACCCGTCGTCACCTCAAAGAATTAGGGGCAGATGGGTTAGTTTATCACGAAGCGGTGCAAAATGGGATGGGACGACCCCAATATGTCTATTATCTTAGCCAACAGGGACGAGATCAGTTGCCGCATGATTATGGGGAGTTTGCGGTTTCTTTTCTCCATACCCTTGCTGAAACGGCAGGAGAAGAACAAGTCCAAGCGGTTTTAGAAAAACAATGGCAACGGAAAGCCGATGATTATCGGGAAAAAATTGGTAAGGGAACGTTGCAAGAACGGGTGGAGAAACTCGTGGAATTGCGACAAGCAGAAGGCTATATGGCAGAATATTATCCACTAGAGGGATCAGCGCCTAAGTTTTTATTGTTTGAAAATAACTGCGCGATCGCGAGTGTTGCTGAATC
>CAZTXK010000165.1:0-2711 GCA_964617275.1 uncultured Dactylococcopsis sp.
ACCAATGACTAAAGATATTAAAACTGCCCTCGCCGAAAGTTTAGAACCTGCCAATTGGGAATTTTTAAAGCCCCATGCCCAACGGGATGCCTTAATTTTGGTTTCCCCGAGTTTAGACTTAGTGGAAGTGGGAAGCGCGATCGCGCAAGATGAGACGGAATCGGTTCAACAATGGATTCAGCAGGAACAATTACAAAAGCCCTCAGCCGATCAACTCTCCTTGTGGAATGTTCAACCCAATAAAACCTTTAACGCCCTGATTGTTCAGCCCTATGTTCTTGTGCAGGAACTTCCGACGAGTGAAACTCCTGAGACAGATAATTCTTGAAACTTGCTCCTGTATGCCCTGTTGTTAACCATAACAGCGATCGCGCTCCATCTCGTACCGATTTTTGCCAAGATTCAGGGGGAAGTTCCGTGGGAACTGCCACTGGCTTGAGGGTAATCCCGCGACTGCCAAACACAATCTCGCCAATCACTCGGGCGCGAGTCATGTGGTTTTCGGAAGTGACTAAATAGACACTATCCACCCCTTGCGACTTTAAATCCTCGACTAACGTAGTGAAATTTGTCACCGTATCTTGGGCGCGATAATCAAGACGAACGCGATCGCGCTCAATTCCCGCATTTTTGAAAATTTTCTGGGCATACCACTCCGGACTTCCTGAAGAGACTAAAACCTGAACCTCAGGTTGTTTATTTGCTAACTTAGCGGCATAGCGTTCTCGTTCTTCGGCCCCTCCTAACACCAATACCATTTCAGGTTGAACCAGCCAGCTTTTCAACTGTTTATAACTCCCCCACCCCACAACAAACAGTAGCAAAATGAGTGCCAACCAGCGTTTTTGTTTGTTCCTTTTCACAGCTTCTCATCACCACACCCGTCACTGAGTTTACTTTTACAGCAGCAAGGCAAAAAAAACAAGATAAGCGATCACATAGCCAGAGGACGCTTTTCTGGTACGGTGGAAAGGAAAAGCCTATTATTACTGATTCCATGGCAGAAACAGCTTACATTCAAACCGAAGCAGAATTTGATGAAATTATAAACAGCGACTCTGTTGTTGTTGTTGACTTTACCGCTACTTGGTGTGGTCCTTGCAAATTAGTTAGCCCGCTAATCGATCAGCTAGGTGAAGAATACAGCGATCGCGCCCACATCTATAAACTCGACTTAGATAATCATAAACCCATTGCCAAACGCTTTTCCATCAAAAGTATCCCTGCAGTGATGTTCTTCAAAGGAGGAGAAGCCCTAGAAACCGTGGTGGGGGCAAAAACTTACGACGATTATCGCCAAGAACTGGAAAAACACCTTTAATAATTAATTAATTAAAATTGTGAGAGGAATAAACTTCCTCTAGCCCTTTTAAACAATGATCCATCATTGGATAATTTTTGTAAGATAAGTTAGAACAGAAATTGGGAGAGAGAAAATCATGTACGGTCCCACCCCGTCAGCCAATACAGTTAGAAATGCAGACTATGCAAACCGCTTCTTCGTCTATGAAGTGGTCGGTTTAAAGCAAAATGGATTCACTGACCAATTAGAATCACCCATTCGCAATAGTGGCAGCGTTTATATCACAGTTCCCTATACTCGGATGAACCAAGAGATGCAACGCATTACTCGCATGGGTGGGAAAATTAAGAGTATCAAACCCCTAAATGGCGACAATAATCACTCAGAACAGGCTGGGACAAAAACTGAATCTAAATCAAAAGCAGCCATGAGTGATAGCAAAGCCAAATCGAAGAAAAAATCAGATGTTCCTGTTAACACCTATAAGCCAAAAAATCCCTTAATTGGCAAGTGTGTTGAAAATCGGGAATTAGTACAAGAAGGTGGCATTGGTCGCGTTCGTCACCTCACCTTTGATGTTTCTGATAGCGAGTTACGATACTTAGAAGGGCAAAGTATCGGCATTATTCCCCCCGGAAAAGACGACAACGGTAAGCCTCATAAATTACGCTTATATTCCATTGCCTCCACCCGTCACGGGGATTATGGCGATGATAATACCGTTTCCCTCTGTGTTCGCGAATTAGTCTATCAGCACCCTGAAACCAACGAAACCATTTATGGGGTTTGTTCTAGCTATCTCTGTAACTTGGACAAAGGCGCAGATGTGACGATTACCGGTCCTGTCGGAAAAGAAATGTTGCTGCCTGAAGATCCCAATGCAACGATTATTATGATGGCAACTGGCACGGGAATTGCCCCCTATCGCGCCTACTTGCGTCGGATGTTCAAAGAGAAGCATGATGACTACAAGTTTAATGGCTTTGCCTGGTTAATCTTTGGTGTTCCTTATCAGGAAAATATCTTGTATAAGGAAGAATTAGAGGAAATGCACGAAGAATTCCCTGATAACTTCCGTCTGACTTATGCCCTCAGTCGGGAACAAAAAACTGCCGATGGGAAGAAAATGTACATTCAAAACCGTGTTGCGGAACAAGTCTCCGAAATTTGGGACTTAATCCAACATGAAAATACTCACACCTATATTTGCGGTTTGAAAGGCATGGAAAATGGCATTGACGAAGCCCTTTCTGCTGAAGCCCAAAAACATGGTGAAGACTGGCCTGCATTCCAAAAAAGTATGAAGAAAGCTGGACGCTGGCACGTGGAAACTTACTAAGTTAAGATGCCATAACTTGACCAACGGTCAAAGCAGGCGCCTTCCGTTTAGGAAGGCGTAATCTTTGAC
>CAZTXK010000165.1:2811-5620 GCA_964617275.1 uncultured Dactylococcopsis sp.
TGCAGTTTATACAAACTCGAATATAACCCACCTTGTTCCAATAATTCCTCGTGATTTCCAGATTCAACAAGTTCCCCTTGTTTTAAGACTAAAATTCGATCCACATCCCGAATTGTTGAGAGACGGTGAGCAATAATAATTGCTGTTCTTTCCTCTAACAAATAACTTAAGGCATCTTGAATTAACGCTTCTGTTCCCACATCTAAACTTGCGGTGGCTTCATCTAATACTAAAACCCTCGGATCGCGAATCGCAACTCTGGCAAAGGCTAAAAGCTGTTTTTCACCTCCCGATAAATTATTTCCCCGTTCTCTTAAAGGCGTATCATAACCTTGGGGTAATTTCTCAATGAAGGAGTTAACATTCGTGCTTTCTGCTGCCTTTTTAATGTCGTCAAAAGGATACTTTTCACCGAGAGTAATGTTATCTTTCACATCCCCAGCAAAGAGGAAATTCTCTTGTAAAATCACGCCAATGTGACTATGTAATTCCCTTTGCGATAACTCTCGAATATCAATGCCATCTACTAATATGCGTCCCGAAGTTGGCTCATAGAGGCGACAAAGTAGGCGAATAATTGAACTTTTGCCAGCACCGGTGGGGCCAACTAGGGCAACTTTTTCTTGCGGTTTAATAACAAAATTTAAGTTTTTCAGAACTGGCTCGTCTTCTTTGTAGCCAAAAGAAACATTTTCAAAGCGAATTTCCCCAAGATTACTTTTATCATCGTTAATAAGGGATAAACTCTTTTGTTTATCTAAATCAGGGTCTTGAATTTCAATGGGTTCATTCATTAATTGGGTAATTCGTTCTACCCCGGTAAATCCTGTTTGTAAAAGCGTAAATTTCTCGGCAAATTGTCTTAAAGGTTCAAAGAGGCGTTGAGCATATAAAATAAATGCTGATAGGGTTCCAAAGTTTAATTGATCCCCTAAAACTAGCACGCCGCCTAAGCCTAAAACTCCAGCAATGGCAACTAAAGCAATCCATTCCAAGGTTGCCGAAACCGCCGCATCATAAAAAATGGTTTGGTCAACTTCTTTCAAATAGCGATAGTTAGTTTTCCGAAACATTTCACTATTGAAATTTTCGCGACGAAATAGTTGCACAATGTTAATTCCCATAACATTTTCCTGCAACATGGAATTTAGTTGGGATAGTTCCTCGCGAGAACGATAGTTAGCCTGTCGATAGCGTTGCTGGAAATAAATAATTAAGGCTGTTACCGGCAAAAACATTAAAACCAATAAGCTCGCTAGTTGCCATTGAATGGTAAAAATTGTAATGATAATAACAATGATATAGACAGCATCGCTAATAATCCCCACTGCACCCGTTGAGAAAACATCCCCTAAGGCTTCGACATCACTGGTTAAACGGGTCACTAAACGCCCAACAGGAGTGCGATCAAAAAATTTAGGGGCTAGGGAGGTGACATGATGAAAGAGATCATTGCGAATATTGGCAGTAATTTCTTGTCCCACTCGTTGCACGAGATATCCCTGTAGGGCATTAAAAACTAACCGAATGACAATAGTTAGCAATAAGAATCCCGTGAGAATATTTAAGCCTTGGTTAATTGATAAGTTATCTAGAAATGCCCAAGTTTGCTCATCTCGTAAAAAGGAAATGGCTTGTCCAATAATTAACGGTTGAACCGCCCCTGCGATGGAGAGGGGGATAAGCAGACTAAGAGAAGTAAAGAGGAGCTTTTTATTACGACTCGCATAAGGAACAAGCCGCAATAAGAGTCGCCAGTCATTCTCTTGGGGACGGTTTTCCTTGCTTACAGAGGATGCTGTCATGTTAGAGTTTGATTGTTAAGTGATTGTTAAGTCTTTTTAAAAGATAACACTGCTTCCCGAGACTCTTGCTAAGACGAACCTAGAGAAAAGCCCGAGCGAGATAGTAACTGGTAATTGATTTGGCATCCAGTTTGATGTCTTCAGTGTGAATTAACTTTTCCAGTTCTTCTGGGGTATAGAGGGCAATGTTAATGTCTTCATCCTCATCTTGATCAGGGGGAGTTTCTAGCTTTTCTAAGTCTGTGGCGAGAAAGGCATAGATATATTCATCTGAGTAACCGGGCGCAAGGGGAAAGTTCCCTAAACTCTGCCATTGTTTGGCATGATAGCCTGTTTCTTCCTCAATTTCCCGCTTGATGGTTTCTGCTGGCTCTTCGTAGGCTTCAACCGTTCCAGCAGGAAACTCTAATAGGCGTTGTTTGACAGCAAAACGATATTGATCCACTAACACTAATTTACCATCAGAAGTGATGGGAACGGCTAATGCGCCGCCGGGGTGACGGATACATTCCCATTCTCCTTCTGATCCGTTGGGGAGGCGAAGATAGTTGACTTCAAAGCTAAATTTACGCCCTTCGTAATAGAGGCGTTCTTTTAATATTTTGGGGGTATTGCTGGACATTAGATGATAATTAAAGCTGTTTGAGGACACCAGAACAGTCTATCGTGTCTTTTAATTGCGCGATCGCGCTTCCAGTAATTGGTTCGATCCAATCCGATGCAATCTCGGCTAATGGCACTAAGACAAACGCGCGTTCTCGCATTCGGGGATGTGGCAATTGTAACCGTGGCGTATCTAACACCACCTTGTCATATAAAAGTAAATCTAAATCCAGGGTACGCGCTCCCCAGCGTTCTTGACGCACTCGCCCAAAGTTATTTTCTATCGCGAGTAAGGTGTCTAATAGTTCTAGAGGGAATAAAGTAGTGGTTAAGATGGCACAGCCGTTGAGATAATTCGGTTGCGCCGGTCCCACAGGGAGGGTTTCATACCAGTGAGAAAC
>CAZTXK010000166.1:0-5593 GCA_964617275.1 uncultured Dactylococcopsis sp.
ACAATCAGAATTGAAAACTGTTAAAAAAGTTTACACAGAAGCGTTTAACCCTTGATAGTGGATTCGCAAACAACCTATCCCATTGAATTTGACCCCATAGAAGAAGCGCTGGAAGCCTTCCGTTCCGGTCGCCCAGTCGTTGTTGTTGATGACGAAAATCGCGAAAATGAGGGGGACTTAATCTGTGCCGCTCAGTTTGCGACCCCGCCCATGATTAATTTTATGGCGGTGGAGGCGCGAGGGCTAATCTGTTTGGCGATGACCGGAGAACGCCTTGATACCCTTGATTTGCCCTTAATGGTGAGAAATAACACCGATAGCAATCAAACTGCCTTTACCGTGAGCATTGATGCTGCCAAGCATTTAGGCACAACCACAGGCATTTCCGCCGAAGATCGCGCCCGTACGATTCAAATTGCCATCAATCCCACCTCTTCCCCAGAAGACTTAACTCGCCCCGGTCATGTCTTCCCCATCCGCGCCAAGGAAGGAGGAGTCTTAAAACGAGCCGGACACACCGAAGCCGCTGTTGATCTCTCTCGGTTGTCTGGTTTAACCCCGGCAGGCGTAATCTGTGAAATTCAGAATCCTGATGGGACAATGGCGCGTTTACCTGAGTTAGGGGAATATGCGAAAAAGCATAACCTGAAATTAATTAGTATTGCTGATTTAATTAGTTACCGTTTACAACACGATCGCTTTGTGTATAGAGAAACCATTTGTAAGTTACCGACCCAGTTTGGAGATTTTCAAATTTACGCCTATCGTAATCAGTTAGATGAGACGGAACATCTCGCGATTGTTAAAGGCGATCCCAGTACCTTCACTGAAGAACCCGTTATGGTACGGATGCACTCAGAGTGTTTAACTGGGGATGCTTTGGGATCAATGCGTTGTGACTGTCGGATGCAACTGCAAGCGGCCCTAAAAATGATTGAAAATGCAGGGCGAGGGGTTGTTGTCTATTTACGCCAAGAAGGGCGCGGCATTGGCTTAGTGAATAAATTAAAAGCCTATTCCCTGCAAGATATGGGCTTGGATACGGTAGAAGCCAATGAACGTTTAGGATTTCCTGCTGATCTTCGTGACTATGGCATGGGCGCACAAATGCTTAATGATTTGGGCATTAAACAAATTCGCCTCATTACCAATAATCCCCGAAAAATTGCTGGCTTAAAAGGCTATGGGTTAGAAGTTGTTGAGCGGGTTCCACTGTTAATTGAAGCCACCGATCATAACTCGGTTTATTTAGCCACGAAAGCTAAAAAACTGGGGCATATGTTGTTACAGACCTATTTAGCCAGTGTTGCCATTGATTGGCGGGATAATTTGCCCTCAGTGACGGATCGGTATCAGCGTTTAGAACGGTTGCGAGAGTTAGCCAATGATTATCATCTTTTAGTCCAAGAAGAAGCCCGTCCTGTCGCGATCGCGCTTTTTGGAACCCCTGACCTGACTGTGCATTTTGGTTTCGATCAAGCCAATGTAGCTAAAGCCGACTGGTACACTCACCCCAATCATCCCTATGTCATCGCTCTCAGTAAAATTTTAGATGAGATTATCAGTTGGGAAGAAGTCAAACGGTTAGAATTTTTAATTTCTTCTGGCGATGATCCGATGAAGGGATTACAAGTTAAACTCAATCGAGAACCACATCAGAAAAGAAAAATGCCTTCTTCGGTTTGTAACCACTTGGCCCCCCAAACAATTTATAGTTTTGTCAATGATTAATTTGTGAATGATCAACGATTCCAAGATTTTGGGGAACTGGGATAACAATTCCTTCGCGCTCGAAGGCTTCTTTTACCATTTTCCGTAACTCCCCTTGAATATCATCCTGAATTCCGCGACGACTATTATTCGGCTTCAATTTAGTCACTGCGCGAACTCTTAAGCTTATGGTGTCAAACTCCTCTAAGCCATCAACTTGAGTCGGCTCTAACACATCATTCGGAAAACGTTGTTGAATCTCTTCTCCCACTTCTTCCAGTACCCGATAGACTAAGTCCAGGTCAGAATCATAAGCAACGCCAACATCAATCACAGCGTAGATATATTCTCGCGAGTAATTGGTAATCGACTTGATCTCACCATTACGCAAAATTTGTAGCTGTCCGTTGGGATGACGAATGCGGGTGTTGCGAAGCTCGATCACTTCCACCACACCTTCGGCATTTTCTAATTTAATATAATCGCCAACAAGATAGTAATTTTCAAAGAGGATAAAAAAGCCACTGACGGTATCATTGACTAAATTTTGCGCTCCCAGTCCAATAGCGAGTCCAAAAAGCCCCGCTGCTGCCAAAATCGGCGCAGGATCAATCCCAACTACCTCTAACAGTAAAATTCCTAACCAAGCATAGATGGTATATTTCAGGAAACTTTGAATAATGGGAATAAATGTCACTCTCTGTTTGCGTTCTTGCTCACTGAGCGTTCTCTTTCCAAGAAAAAGTCGGACAACGAAGAGGTTGCTGAATTCGATGAGAATACGCCCGGCTAGAATAATCCCTAAAATACGAAGGCCTTTAATTCCGATTTGAGAAAGACCGTCAATGGGTTGAATTTGAGCGATTACCCAAGTCGCAATCCCGATCGCGATCGCATATTCTAGGCAGGTAATAAAAAAGGGAATCAGGGTTCTCAGTTGAGCGTAGGATCGTAGCGCTGTATTGCGGTTAAGGTAGGCTTCGCTATAAGCATCGAGGGTATCCACGATCGCAGGGGGAATTTTCAACAAGAGGAGACCAAGAGCCATGATGAGATAAATTTTGAGGATTGTGAATAGGATATCGCCAAGGGATTGCAGATTAAAGGCGAAAGCGCAGATGACTAGACTGGTTAGCCAGAGACTATTGCTGAGGTGAAGTTTTAAGACTTGAAAGAATTGGTCAATGCTAAAATCATTTCTGGTGAAGTTGTCCCAGTCTTGAAGAATTTTGCTGATTCGATCTAAGAGTTCCCGCAACGGTTGATTAATGAGGATCACAGTCGCGATCGCGATGATACTTTTGAGGAGGCTTAAGCTCAGATCCACCCAAAAAGTCTGGGAAAGTTGGTTGAACAGGTTGAGAGTGGTTGATGAGAGTGGATTTCCTTCCCGCAATAGAATAAGGTTTCCTACTGAGATCGCCACACTGAAAATCACCCATAAAATTACCAAAAGTTTGGCAGTTAGTTTCTGGAGATTAGTCAAGAGTGGTTGTTGGAAGTGCAGTCTAGGAATCCGTTTCAGTCGTTGGAAGAATAAATCCATTCCCCAAGCTAGAAGGGAAAACGCGATCGCTAAGAGGAGCACTTCTCCTCCCATCACTAACAAATCGAGGAGTGTCAAGTTGATCATGGAATTGCGGCTTTGAAACCACTTTGTTTATGCCGTTATAGCATTTTTACCATTAAATCAAAATAAGAACTGCGCGATCGTAAAACCAGCAACTAACCTTCAATGAAATGAACTCCCAGCTTATCCTCTAAATGTTCTACTTTTGGTAGCAAAATAAATCATGTTAAAGTGTCAAGATGATCAGAATATAATTAGCGTAAAAAAAATTAGTTAAATGACTATTGAAGCCTCCATGGGAGAAGCCGCAGCAATTGAGGAAAGCCTAGAACAGTTCCTAATTGTTCTTTGTGTCTCTTTAGGTGTTGCTACCATATCGCAAATCTCCAGCTTTTTCCGTCAAATTCCCTACACCTTACTCCTAGTCATCGTTGGACTGGGACTTGCTTTTGTCGATATCCGTTTAGTCAATCTCTCCCCCGAATTAATTTTAGAAATATTTTTACCCCCCTTATTATTTGAAGCGGCGTGGAATATTCGGTGGCGAAACTTAAAAAATAATCTCATTCCTGTTAGTTTATTAGCCATTGTTGGGGTGGTTATTACTGTCCTTGGAATTGGTTTTACGGTTAGTTATTTTACTGAATTAACCCTTCCTATTGCCCTTTTAGTGGGCGCAAGTTTAGCCGCGACTGATCCCGTTGCTGTTATTGCCTTATTTCGAGAATTAGGAGTCGGAGAGCGCTTAACCGTTTTAACAGAAGGGGAAAGTTTATTTAATGATGGGGTTGCTGTTGTTGCCTTCGGAATTTTAGTAGCAATTCCCATGGGAACGCAGGAATTTTCTACTACTAATACTCTTGTCCAATTTGTCACCTTTACTGGGGTGGGAATTACAGTTGGCAGCTTAATTGGCTTTGGGATTTCTTATTTAACCCAACGCTTTGATCTGCCCTTAGTTGAACAATCGTTAACCTTAGTTTCCGCCTATGGCACTTATTTATTAACGGAAGAATTAGGCGGATCAGGGGTTATTGGCGTTGTCACCGCAGGGTTAATTTTAGGGAACTTTGGCTCTCGCATTGGTATGAATCCCCGAACTCGTTTATCCGTTTCCGAATTTTGGGAATTTATTGCCTTTTTTGTTAACTCGATTGTCTTTTTATTAATCGGTGATCAAATTGATATTCGCGGTTTAGTGGATAAATGGCAGTTAATTGCGGTTTCGATTGTTGCTTTAGTCGCAGTTCGCGCCATTAGTATTTTTGGGTTAGGAACAATTAGTAATTTCATTACTGGTAAAAATCCCATCACTTGGCAACAACAAACCGTTTTATGGTGGGGCGGCTTACGCGGTTCGGTTTCCATTGCTTTAGCTTTAAGTGTTCCTGTGATGTTAGACGGGAGACAGGATATTATTGAGGCAGTGTTTGGGGTGGTATTATTTACCCTTTTAGTGCAAGGATTGAGTATGCAAACGGTCATTCAGAAGTTAGGATTAATCGGCGATCGCGCTCAACGAGAAACCTATAGTGAATTGCTTGCTCGCCGTAAAGCTCTAGAACAGGTTTTAGAACGCTTAAATGAGGTGAAATTGTCTCCCAGTATTGATGAGGAATTTAAAAAGAGTCATCGGGAGATGCTACAGGAAAAACTAGAGGAAGTGAATCAGGAAATTACTCAGCTACAGGAGTCTTACCCCCAACTGGTAACGGTGGATCAAGAACAACTCGAAGAAGAGTTATTCAACTTAGAAGCAGAAACCTATGCTGAGTTAGTGCGATCAGGAAAACTTAAGAAAAGTCTTTCTCCCGTGTTAGAAGAGGTGTTTCTGAAAGAAGAAGAATAGGGGAAAGCGCTGGCGATCCCCTACTGAAGCATTAACTTATTCTTCGTCGTCTTCGTCTTCATTATCTGTGGGATAAACAAAGGAAGAGCGACCGCTAAGAACTGATTTGCCCAGAGACAGAGCTTTTTGTGCTTCCGCCCGTGCTTTTCCTTTCCACAGTGATTTATGAGTACGCTTTTTCGCTTTGGATCGTCTTTTCTTGGGAACTGCCATAGTTGAACCAGTAGAAGTTAATTTATCCTTGCAACCTTTCCATTATAGTCGATTCAATTTTATTCTGTCTGGGAAAACGTTGCTCTATTTTTCTTCATAGAGACGAAATACTCCCACCGTGGCAAACCAATCAGGACGTTTGTGCCACAGGGGATGATTGACATCATAATAAACATTGAGATCAGTGCCGATAAAAATTTGGTTAGCAGGATAGGTGGGAGGGGAAAAGGTTTCCCTTAACAGTTGCGGTT
>CAZTXK010000167.1:0-4126 GCA_964617275.1 uncultured Dactylococcopsis sp.
GATAAACGGTGCTTGAGCCATCAACAGTAATGACAGATTGATCTGAGGGATCAGAAGTGGTTTGGGGATCACTACAACTGCTTACAAAGGTTAATAAGCCTAGCAAAAGAACTGATGACTGGATGGAATTGCGAAAGCGGACTTGTTGGTTAATCATGAGCTTGCGGTTGAACTTAATAGAAAGTTTTCTATATATTGCGTTTATTTTGGCAGTTTATAAGTAAAATTTTACAAGAATTTTCCTATTAATAATTATTAACCTTTTCATAACTTCTGGTTAATTTTTTTATAATCAAAATATTGATTATTACAAGTTATACTATTTTGAACAATTAGCGCTATACAACGATCCCCCAATCCTCACTTCGCTCCGGCCCTTAATAAGGGGGGTTGGGGGGATATACTGTAACTTAACTTTTTTAAAGTGGTATTAAATGAATAACAAATATTGTTATATGGAAGACTCTAATACTTGCTACAAATGATCTCTACATCCTAATTAATTGATTCCATATAATTGCCCCAAAGTTGAGCCGCTTGTCCACTGCTTCCCCGAGTGGGGGTGGGAATATCATTTCCTAACCAAATACCGGTGGTGATGTCGCGACGAGGAAGATAGCCAATAAACCATAAATCAACTGCATCGTTAGTGGTTCCGGTTTTTCCTGCAGCGGTTTCCCCGATTCTGGCGGCTCTCCCTGTTCCTTCTTGAATGACTCTTTGTAACCATTGAGTCATGGTTTGCGCGGTTGAGGGAGAAATTACCGCGCGATCGCGCTCCCCATCCTTCTCATAATCATAAATCACCCGACAAGTCTCAAGATCATCAGCCTCTTCACAATCAGCCCCATCTAAAATTCTGACAATCCCGTGGGGGCGGTTTCGCTTTCCCTCGTGATCAAACACCGCATACGCCCCCGTCATTTCTAATAAATTCACTTCACTTTGCCCTAAAACTAACCCCGGAACCGCACTTAAATCCGAATTAACCCCTAATCGTTGCGCCATCCGAATTACCTGATTTAACCCCACATCTTGGGCTAGCCGTAAAGCAACAGCATTTTCCGATTGCGCCAGACCCTGTCCTAAGCTAATATTGCCACTACTGCGCTGACAACCGCGATAAGTTTGCCCTTGCCAGGCAATCGGGGCGCAGGAATAGCTGCGAGAGGGGGAAAATCCTTGTTCTAGGGCTGCTGCATAAGCAAACACCTTAAAGGTGGAACCCGGTTGACGTTGGGCTTGCGTGGCGCGGTTAAATTGACTCTCTTGATAACTTTTTCCCCCGACAAGGGCTAAAATTGCGCCTGTCTGACTATCAAGGGTGACTAATGACCCCTGATTATAACCATAAACGGTTCCTTGACTGCTAAGATTCTCCTGTAACTTATTTTCCGCAGTTTCTTGTAAATTGAGATCAAGGGCGGTTTCCACAATAAAATTCCCTTCTGCCGCCAATTCTGCACCGAGTAAGTCTCGTAACTCGCTTAAAACATGGTTATAGAAATAGGGAGCGCGAATTTCCGAGAGAGTTTGCTTGGCTTCAGGGCTAACTTCAATGCGAGAACGACGGGCGCGTTGGGCTTCTTCTGCGGTTACCATTCCTAATTTTGCCATGCGATTAATCACGCGATCGCGCAGTTGTACGGCTCTGTCATAATTTTGCACAGGGTTATAGGCATTAGGCGCAGGTAAAATCGCAACTAGAGTGGCAGCTTCGGATAAATTAAGATCACTAGCGGACTTATCAAAATAAAATTGCGCCGCATCTTCAAACCCGTAATTTTCTACCCCCAGAAAAACGCGATTGAGATAAGTTAATAAAATTTTATCCTTACTGTAAAAGGTTTCTAACTTCAAAGCCACCATCATTTCCCGAATTTTACGACCAAGGGTATTATCTCGCCCCACATACTCTGGATATAAACTTCGGGCTAACTGTTGCGTGATGGTACTAGCGCCTTCACGAATATCAGAAGCCGTTAAATTGACTCGTACCGCCCGTAAAATTCCCAAGGGATCAATGCCAAAATGCCAATAAAAGCGGCTATCTTCCGAGGCAATTACGGCTTTAGGCAAGTATGGAGAAAAATCCGATAAGCGATCTAATTCTTGATGAGTTTCCCGTTGTTTAGGATTTAAAGGAAGTTGCCCCTCCCGAGGATAGACGACAATTGGTCCTCGAACGCCCATAGGTAAGGGATTAACAGAAAACTGACTCCATTCTCGACCGATAAAAATCCCGAAAATAAGTGCTATGACTAAGGTTCCATAACAGAAATAAGACAGCCCTTTTTGCCATTTTGGCGGCGCATAATGATAGGTAATTTCTACCGCATCTTCCACTTCTGGCGGACCCAATGTAAACGTATCACCATCACGGAGGGGAAAAGAAGATTGTTTGCGCTTGCCAATATAAATGCCGTTTAAGGAACCTTCATCTTTGACAAAATAATGACCCGCTTTATCCTGATTAATCGAGAGATGAACTTGACTAATCAGGGGATTGCGAACCACAATATCGCAAGAGCGGGAACTGCGTCCGAGAAGATAACGCTCACCGATGAGAGGATGCTTAATGACCTTTTTTTCCCGACCATTTTTAATGTGTAATTCGGGAACTTTTGCGGTTGGTTTCAGGGTAAGGGCTTGCGCTTGTACCGTTTGCACCGCTTGCGTCAGGAATTGGCTAACAGGATTTCCTGATGTTTTTTTAGGATTCGTCATGGTGATTCGGTTCTCCTGGTCGGCGTTGAGAACGTTGGAAAAACGGGAAATTCAGAAGAATTAAGCAAATAATTCCAATATTAATGCAGATATCAGCAACATTAAAAACGGGAAATTGAATTAAGCGAAAGTCGAGAAAATCAACAACATAACCAAATAAAAACCGATCTAATCCATTTCCAGCTGCCCCAGCTAAAACAAAACCATATCCCAATTGTTCTAATCGGGGTAAACGGGAACTTCGCCAAACATAAACTATTAATCCGATGGTAACAGCTAAAGAGAGCCAACGGAGCCAACTGCCATTACTTTCCGCAAAGAGGCTAAAGGCAGCGCCGGGATTAATTACATAAGTTAAATGAAAAATATTCTCCCAAAGCGCGATCGTGTCTCCGAGTTCATTAAAAGACAGAACAACAATAATTTTTGTTGCTTGATCCAAGATAAAACCAATAATTCCAACCAGCCAAAATAAAGGATTTTTTTTCATCAATAAAATAAGAGATTTCGTAATCCATACGCTGAAACCGCAACCGCACACACTAAAGCCAATTGACTCCCCAAAGGTTGCCAAGAATATTCAACAATTGCTGGTAAAAGTGGCATCGTTACCTCTAAGATCATCAACTTAAAATAGTGCAACCCCACTAAATAAATAATCCCAAGAGTATGAATAATCAGTAATCCTAATAAGCAACTTAAGCCCAACCATTCTAACTGTCTTTCCTGACGAAATGCGATAACTCCACAATACCAAGCTCCGGGAATAAAACCGAGAATATAACCAAATGTCGGTTGGGTGAGATAGTCTATTCCGCCACCCTGAGAGAACACAGGAAGCCAAGCTAACCCGAGGGTGACATAAGCCAGTTGAGATAAAGCCCCCGCCCGTTTTCCTCCGAGACAAGCTGTGAACAAAACAGCCGCCACTTGAAAGCTGACTCCTAGAGAATGAGCTTTAATTCCTTCTTCCATCCAAGACCAAGGAAAATTGGTCATAAAGGCTTCTACAAAGGTGCCGCCAATGGTTAAAATCAACCCAATCACTGTCCAGAGTAATTCATTGTTTGGAGATGACACAGCCCATCCTCTTTTATTGATCAATGAGAGCCTGTGGATCCTAGGTTAGAGCCTGATTATCCACCACTCGATACCCTTGAAGATACTGATGTTCCAGTTCAACGTCAAGTTAACTTTGCTTAAATATGGGTCGCCTGGGATTCGAACCCAGAACAAATCGGTTAAAAGCCGAGTACTCTGCCGTTGAGTTAGCGACCCGATTGGGCTTTTTAATGCACCATTAAGTATAGTAACACAAGGAAAATATTTCTGGCAAGTCTTTTTAAGCATTGGCTTGGCGACAATAAACCTTAACTCAATTGCTTCACAAAGTTCCTAT
>CAZTXK010000167.1:4226-5592 GCA_964617275.1 uncultured Dactylococcopsis sp.
GTTTGATAGGTTCCTAGCCATGTCAGGAGTGAGGCATGGGGCTTGGCATGATTTTCAAAGCGTAACGGGGAAGCCACTAGGTAAACCACTCCTTCGATTAATTCTGCTTTTTGATCATTGGGCATCTCATGGTAACGACGTTCAAATTCGGGACAAGAAAGATGATCGCCGTTTTCTAAACGAGGAATCTTTTCAGTTTTAATTGCCATAGTTATGAAGAAAAAAACCTGCTTTTATGGGCATTTTAGCAAAATGGGGCAGCTCCCACTAGGGAAATATAAGGGTCAACTTGCAGATATTTTTGGGCGACTGCTTGCATCTGTTCACTGGTGACTTCAGCTATCATTCCTTGAAAGCGATCATCAAATTCAAGCCCTTGGTTTAAGGTTTCATACCAGCCAAACAATTGCGCGAGTTGTCCATTACTCTGTTTTCCGAGGGCATATTGTCCTAATAATTTATTCTTACTGGCTTGTAATTCTTCTGGGGTAAGTTCTACTTCACAGAGTCTTTCTACTTCTTGACGTAATCCCTGATAAGCGGTTTCAATGTTATTGGGGGCGGTTCCTATATAGGTAACGAAGTAAGAGGGTTCTAAGCGAGTGGGATATAAGGATGAAACATCATAAGCAAGTCCCTGTTTTTCCCGTAATTCCACAAATAACCGAGAGGATAGCCCATTCCCAAGATAGGTATTCAGCAATTTCAAAATCGGGTAGTCAGAATCTTTCACAGAGGCGGTGAGATATCCCAACATAATAATGCTTTGTTGGGTCTCTTGATACAAAAATTCCTGATACGGCTGAGCGGTGGGAGAGGTTAAAGAGGGAGTGGGTTGAGCGGCAGCAGGAGGTTGCCAGTCTCCGAAGACTTTGTTGACTTCTGTAATCCCTTGTTCTAGAGTAATGCGTCCTGAGAGACTGATTACTAAGTTGTCAGGACGAAAGTAGGTTTGATGATAGGATTTAAGATCAGCTGCTGTCAAAGCAGAAACGGTTTCTTGGGTTCCTAAAACAGGACTGCCATAGGGATGTTGGGGATACATCTGCGATCGCAGCTGATTAAAGGCAAGATTAAAGGGTTGTTCTTGTTGGGCGGCAATGGCTTGTAGGGTGAGGGCTTGTTCCAGTTCAATTTCACTGTCGGGAAAACTCGGCGCACGCATAATTTCTCCCGCTAAAGCCAAGATTTCTGGAAAGTCTTGAGAAACGGTTTTAAGCGCGAGGCTAAAATAATCATTAGCGGTTTCGGCATTAATTCCTGCCCCCACGGATTCTATTTTTTCGGCGATTTCTGCAGCGTTGAGAGTGGCTGTGCCTTTGGTAATCACGGTTGAGAGTAAATGGGAAAGCCCGGCTTGAGAAGG
>CAZTXK010000168.1:0-5574 GCA_964617275.1 uncultured Dactylococcopsis sp.
GGGATATAGGGGAGTACAAATGAATGAGAAACTATAGGGGATCAAGCAAAATTCTTAACGGGAGTCTGACCCGCATGAACAATAAACATGGGACGGGCTAAACGATTTAATAAGCCAGAAGCAACACTGCCATATAAAAATTCATCTAATCCCGCCTTAGCTTGGCTTGTCATCGCCACTAAATCAGCCTCACTTCTTTCTGCAACCGCCAAGATGCTATCAATGGGCTGACCATATAATAAGTTGACTTCCACCTCAATTCCCTGCTCTTGAAATTGACTTCTCCAGTTCAATAAATATTGTTTAGCCTCCTTAATTTTTTCCAATTCCTGATGCTTCCCAAGTTGACTTAACAGATGTTCAGGAACAATTTCCTCCTTAATTTCCTTATCTAAATTGACAAATGCAGCTTTATAGCTAGCACTTCTCACCACTCGCACTAAAATCAGTTTTGCCTCATATAATCGAGCAATATGTTGCACATGAGATATAATTTTTTCTGATTCTTTTGACCCATCAAGAGGAACTAAAATCCGATTATTGGTTTTTAAGCTCACCTTAGTTTTCGCATCGGCAACCAATATCGGGCAAGGAGCGCGATTTAAGAGGGCGGAACTAACACTTCCATAAATCGCCTTTTTTAACCCCGAATGCCCTTGACTGGTAAAGGCAAGCAGATCAATATCCATCTCACTAATTGCATGGAGAATGGCATCAACCGCAACCCCTCGCAGCAGAACAATCTCTGCTGATAAGCCGTCTTGGCTAAATTGTTCTTGCCAACGAGTTAAATAGTTTTTGGCTTCATCAATTCTTTGGGGCTTAAAAGTTACCTCTTGATCTTGCTCAATATTGATAATGCCACTACGAGTTGCCGGCTCAATCACTTGGGCAAAAATAACTTGAGCCTCATCATGTTTTGCTAAATTTGCCACATGGGGAATAATGGCTTCGGCGGTTTGGGATCCATCGAGGGGGACTAGAATTTTACGATACATAATAATCCTCAGCTTGAATGTAAAAACTTAAGACAATGATGACTCCTGCCTGACAAGAGTCATCATCATGGTTTAACAGGGCAACCTATTCATCTTGGGCAAAGTTGGCATTCTGTCGCGATGACATAATTGCCGCAATTTTTTCTTCTCGTTTTGCTTCTGCTTCTCGCAGTTCTGCCATTTCCAGTTCTTGTAACTCCTGACCTAAACCACGATTTAAGCTGAAGCACATTACCAGTAAAAGGAAGGCAAAAGGCAAGCCTGTGGTAATCGCCGCCGTTTGCAAGGCGGTTAGCCCTTGTTCGCCGCCGCCAATTAATAAAGCGGCTGCCACAACTCCTTCCATAACGGCCCAGAAAACACGCTGGGTAACAGGAGAGTCTAATTTACCCCCCGAGGTTAAGTTGTCAACCACTAACGAGCCAGAGTCAGAAGAAGTGACAAAGAAAACGGTGACGAGGATAATGGCGACAATGGAACTGAGTAAAACAAGGGGGAGATTGTCTAGCATGACAAACATTCCCGTTGACACATCCTCACTCACCGGCCCTACCATATCAGCCAAATTAGCTAGCTCCATATTGAGGGCTGTTCCTCCCATTACCGAGAGCCAGAGAAAGGAAAGTAGCGAGGGAATAATTAAAACGCCCATGACGAATTCTTGAATCGTGCGACCCCGCGATACACGGGCAATGAACATCCCCACAAAGGGAGACCAAGAAATCCACCAGCCCCAATAAAAGACTGTCCAATTATCTTGCCAGCCTCCTTGGCCCTCGCCAAAGGATTCCGTCCAAAAACTGAGCATCGGGAAGCGAGCAACGTAGTTTCCTAGGTTTTGAACAAAGGTATCAAAAATGAAGAGCGTCGGACCTAAGATGAGGACGAAAACCATAAAAATGGCAGCCACAACTAAATTTAATTCGCTCAGTTTGCGCACTCCTCCATCTAAGCCAGCGATGACAGAGAGAGTAGCAAATCCTGTAATAATAGCAATTAAAAGCACTTGCATGGTTCTTGCCCCCTCGGCACCCGCTTCTGGGACAATTGGAATCAAAAAGCCTAACCCTGAGGCGACTTGTTGCACCCCTAGTCCCAAGGATGTTGCTAAACCGAACAAGTTAGCAACCACAGCGAGGATATCAATAATATCGCCGGGTATTCCATAAATTCTTTCTCCAATTAAGGGGTAAAAAATGGAACGCATGGTTAGTGGCAACCCGCGATTAAAGGTAAAAAAGGCAAGTCCTAAACCGACTAAGGCATACAGCCCCCACGGATGGAGTCCCCAGTGATAAAAGGTTAGTGTCATCGCTGTTTCCGCCGCTTTGGGAGTTCCTCCTTCTGACCCAAATATTGCCGGGGGACTACTAAAGTGGAAGATGGGTTCGCCCACACTCCAGAACATTAAGCCAATCCCCATTCCGGCGCTGAGTAACATGGCAAACCAAGCAAAGGTGGAAAACTCAGGCTTTGCGTCTTGTCCACCTAAGCGAATTCTGCCAAATTTACTGAAGGCAAAAATCAGGATTACGCCTAAAAAGATATTGGCAACTAAGACGTAAAACCAACCCCCATAACTGGCAATGGCATTTTGTACATCGGCAAAAATTTCTGCAGCCTGCTCTGGATAGAGAATTGTTGGCACAATAAATGCTAAAACAATAAGCGCAGAAACTGGTGCAACAACGGGATGTAAGTCGAATCCCCACTTTTGAAAGTTGGTACTTCCTGGAGTATAGGCAGTTTCTTTTTCTAAGAGTTCTTCTTCAAAGTCTTGATTTTTTCCGTTGTCAGCCATACTTCTTTAACAATGTCTTATTTAACTTCTTTGAACAATCTTTATTTCCTCACATTCAAATTGAGAGAATGATCATTTTTTTCACCTTTTTCTCTATTTGTCTCAGTTATAGCGAAAAACACTTTTTTATACCAGTCAAAATGTTGTTCTTACTAAGCAAGAAAACGAGGAGTTACCCTCCCCGTCTCTATTAATAGCTAAAAAGCAATGTTAAGATTTACTAAATTCTAAGCCATTTTCTTCGGCATAACGCTCCATAAAGCGCATAAAACGATTCCATTCTTGTTCCGATTGCATATAATAAACGGCTTCTAAAGCGGTAGGCTGACCATTGACAAATTTGCCTTTGACATCTTGGGTGGAGAGTTCTCCTTCTTCGTCAATGAGATACATTCCAGTAATTTCTTGGGCATTTTCTGCCTCAAGAGCTTTGGGGTTATCAAAGCGGAAAGTAGCGGTGCCACTACTACCATCTTTAGAACGGGTTAAGCGGACATCAGGGATAATTTCTTCATCAATGCCTCGGGAAAATTGAATTGTTGTGGTCATAGGTTTCCTTTTCGATTTCTTCTAAAACGTTATGTTATCGAGATTAGGTACTTAAACAGGACTAGGGAACTTTAAAAATAAAAGTTACTTTATCTTCTTTCCCTAGCGCAATAACATCCCCAGCAAAGAGTTCTTGAGATTCTCCAGGGGGAACAGAATTGTTATTGACATAAGTTCCATTAGAACTCTCTAAGTCTTCAATGTAATATGTTTCGGCTTCGATGTGAATGTTAGCGTGCTGACGAGAAATAATCGCAGCATCAGGACAGTCTGATAAATCCACATCAGGGGGATGATCACTGTTGGGTTTCCCGAGAGTGATTTTGGTTCCGTCTTCTTCAGGAAGTTCAATTGTTTTACCGGTTTGAATATGGAGGAGATAGGGGGTTGTTTGTTGGAGATTCGTGCTACTCTCAGCAGTATTTTGATCTTGATTGTCGTTTGAGTTCTCAGGAAATTCTGGATTATTTTGATTCATGGCAATTAATTACTTGGAATAATTTTCGATTTCTGCTCCTGCTTCTTGATCCAGTAACCACCACAGTTCCCCTTGGGGTTGGATGAGACGGGAGGGATATTGGTTTTCATCTCCTTGGGGGGCAAAAACTTGGGCAAGTGCGGGACGTTTGTTTGCGCCAGCGACTAGCAAAATGACACAGCGTCCTTGATTAATCAGGGGGGCGGTAAAGGTTAAGCGTTGGCTGTCTCCTTTGTTACCGACGGTAATCAACCGATCGCGCACCGTTAGAGCTTCTGTCTGAGGAAATAAGGAGGCGGTATGCCCATCATCTCCCATGCCTAAGAGAATAATATCAAGACTGGGAATGTCTTGTTCCCCACATTGGAAAAATTCGCGAATTTCTTGTTCGTGTTTGGCTGCGTCAGCTTGCGGATTTGGCCCTGTGGTGGACATGGGATGAATATTGCTGTCTGGAATCGAAACTTGGTCTAACCAGGCTTCTCGCGCCATTTTTTGGTTACTGTCAGGGTGATCGGAGGGAACATAGCGTTCATCTCCCCAAAAGATATGGATTTTTTCCCAGGGGAGGGATTCTTGGGCGAGGTTTTGGTAAAGGGGTTTTGGGGTGCTACCGCCAGCGAGGGCGATGGTACAGTAATCTCGTTGCGCGATCGCGCTTTTGATTTTTTCGATCATTAATTCACGAGCGCGATCGACTAAACTTCCTTTATCGGGTAAAACTTCGATTGACATAACTCCTCACTAAAGGCTCAACACCAAAATGCTAAAATAAATGTTACTACTGATACCCTTTTCTGACTTATCCCAAAAAAGTTTTAACAGTGGCATAATGTAAATAGACGTAACATTTTTTTACAAAGCTGACCAAGAAACTGATTTTTATTTTTATGGCTCAGCCTAGCCCAATGTTACTCTGTCTTCATCATTAATTACATTACTTATGCAATCGGTAAGGAGACTCGACGCTCTGTGATCGAACGTTTCAAGCAAAGCCTGAAAAATGACTTAATTGCGGGGTTGCTAGTGGTCATTCCCCTCGCCACTACTATTTGGTTAACCATCACTATTGCCAGTTGGGTAATCAACTTTCTCACCCGCATTCCCAAGCAACTGAACCCTTTTGACAGTTTACACCCCATTTTAACCAACCTTCTCAATATTACAGTTGGTTTGGCAGTTCCTCTGCTATTTATCTTGTTCATCGGTTTAATGGCGCGAAATATTGCCGGACGCTGGTTCTTAGATGTCGGGGAACAGATTTTACAAGCCATTCCGCTTGCGGGTTCCGTTTATAAAACCCTCAAACAACTTCTCGAAACCCTTTTACAAGACTCGAAAAGTAAATTTCGGCGCGTGGTGATGCTGGAATACCCTCGCCCTGGGTTATGGACGCTTGCTTTTGTGACGGGAAAAGTTAGCCCTCAGTTCCAATCTCATCTTCCCCAACCCATGTTGAGCTTATTTATTCCTACGACTCCCAACCCCACTACGGGCTGGTATGCCATGGTGCCAGAAGAAGAGGTCATTAATTTAGAAATCTCAGTGGAAGAGGCATTTAAAGTGCTAATTTCGGCTGGAATTGTTAGCCCAACCGGTTCTCTTGCGCCTAAAATTCAACCATCACAGAAAAACTATGATCCATCCCCAACTGCTTCTCAACCAATGAGCACGACAGCGCTTTCGTCACTGCAAGCAACGTTTAATGCAAGCCATGAAAATCACAATGGAAGTAGTCGCTAATTTAT
>CAZTXK010000169.1:0-5574 GCA_964617275.1 uncultured Dactylococcopsis sp.
TTTTCCTCAGGTGTCTCCGTTGCTGTTGTCTCACCTCGCGCGAGAAGTTTTGACATTAAAATCGCGATCGCGGTGGAACAAGCAGTAGCAATAATTGAGGGTAAAATAATCGCCCCCGGATTAGAAGCCCCAGCACTGGCGCGAACACTCATCACACTAATTGGCAGCAACGTCAGCGAAGAGGTATTAATGGCTAAAAAGAGACACATAGCATTGGTCGCCGTCCCCGGAACCGGGTTAAGTTTATCCAGTTCCGCCATCGCCTTTAACCCCATGGGAGTGGCAGCATTTCCTAATCCTAAAGCATTGGCAGCCATATTTAAGATCATCGCTGACATCGCCGGATGATCTGGGGGGATTTCTGGAAATAGCCTCACCATAAGGGGGCGTAACATTTTAGCAATGATCTGCATTAAACCAGCGACTTCTACCACCTTCATAATGCCTAACCAGAGAGCCAAAGCCCCAATTAAACCAATCGCTAAATCAATGGCATTTTGGGCTGAGTCAAAAATTGCTTCTGTTAATTCCGCCATCGTGCCGTTATAGGCAGCGACAATTGTGGCGAAAAGAATCATAAACAGCCAAATTCCGTTAAGTGGGGATGAGGCTTTTTTTGTCATTAAATTTTACAGCAGTTCACTTTACTTTCTCCCGTATTTTAATGCAAATCCTGTTCCCAGACACCAATATAAATTCTTCCCTGATCATTTCTTTGGATAATTCCTTTCCAATCTTCAATTGTAAAAGACCTTAAATCAGTTTCTTTGCGATAAACCTCTTCTAAGCCTTGTCTAATGACTGGGGTGAGGTTCCCCTTTAACATGGTTTCTAACTTGCTTTCTATAATAGACAGTTCTACCGAAGAAGCAAAAGAAGCCTCAGTTTGACGCAAATTCTGAGTATCGCGATCAAAGATATACCCTAAATCCAGTTTTCCTGAAACATAATCTTTGTAAAGAATCGTTTGAGTATTAGCCCAGTAACCGCGACGACTGGAGGTGGGCTCTCCCAAGGTCTCAATGACTTCTGCTTTCGTGGCTCCGGTACTAAATACCCGAACTTGTGCAATCGGTCTTTCTGGTGTCGAATCTGGCTCAACGGGAGTCGTGGGAACAACGACGGCGGGAGAATCAACCTCTAGTTCAATTTCCGGTTCAGGTTTTGAGTTCGGCTTAGGTTCAACTTCTTCTTGCGCAATTTCAGAATCTCTAGATTGAGGCGTATCCTCCTGAGTTTCCCTTTCTTGTCCTGAGGAATCATTTTCTTCATCTGTGGAAGACTGATCAGACGAATTCGGCTCATTGACCACAGTTTCATTATTATTTCCCTGACGAAGCCCCTCTAACACTTGTACCATTCCATAACCAATTCCTCCAGCACTTGCAATGATCAGGATAACAATCGCAACTCCCATTAAAAAGGAATTTCCCTTACGTTCCTCAGGTTGAGGCTGAGGTTGAGGTTTATAACGATAAGGGGTAGCTGCCACCGTTGCGGCTTCGGTGCGAGGAGACTGTAATTGGGTGGTAGGAGAGGATTGGTTTTCCGTTGTGTATTGACCCGAATCGGTCAAAGCCCCTAACATTTCTTGAGCATCCTCAAAGCGATCGCGCGGATTAAACCGTAAGGCGCGATCAATCACCCCTGCTAAATTACCATGTAAGTGAGGAACGGCTTTTCGCCATAATAACTCGCCACTACGGGGATCACTCTCAATGGTATGAGGCGGTTGACCACTGAGTAAAAAGATCGCAGTTAAGGCTAAACTATACAAATCGCTAGAATAAACCGGTCGCCCAGCTGCTTGTTCCGAAGGCATATAACCGGGGGTTCCAATGGCAATGGAATGGGTGCGTTCTGAGTCCATCACGGTTCCGAGAGCTTCTTTTACCACGCCAAAGTCAATTAAAACCGGTTGCTGATCCTGCGTCCGTAAAATCACATTATCGGGCTTGACATCGCGATGGATAATATGCTGGCTATGCACATAATCCAACACTTTGAGGAGGCTAATCACAATTTTGGTGACTTGCTTCTCGGATAACACCCCACTCTTTTCTACTTTTTCGGTGAGAGTTAACCCTTCAATATATTCTTGAACCAGATAAAAGGTTTCCGATTCAGCAAAATAAGCGTAGAGTTGGGGAATTTGGCTATTACCGCGACTTAATGATTCTAAAATTGCTGCTTCTCGTTGAAACCGCTCTCGAATCCATTGATATTGCTTGGGCTTAGAAACAACAGGATAAAGTTGTTTAATCACACAATAGCGTTCTGAGGGAACATGAGTATCCACGGCAAGAAAGGTTTGACCAAATCCGCCATGCCCAAGTTCTCTTACTACACGATACCGATTATTTAAAACAACAGCTGTCATTCCCACACCATTACCTCATTAAATGACTAATCGCGACCTTGAACTTATTTTAAGTCCAATCGTCCCTGTTCTTTGAGTTTCGGGTTAAATCGAAGATCCATCTTAACGCCGCGTGCGCTCAGTTCCTCTTTAATTTCTGCTTCGACCCGACGAGCAATATTTTTCAAGAGTTTCGTTCGCGCAATCTCGTCCCCTTGATTATAATCCTCTTTTTCTGCTTCTGTCATCGCAAATGTGGCATTAATTGGTTCTGTCCACTTTGCTTGTTCTAGACTATTGCCAGGGGGAATTGTTCCATTTTCTTCAATCCATGCTTGTTGAATTTCGGCGAGGATACGACGACTGGGACGATCAATGGTTTGAAATTTTAGCCAATGACAGGCTTGGGGGTGACGGACTAAATGTTGTTTTAAGCTGGTATAAATATCACGGGAGTAGGCAACGAATTGCAGTATTTTCTCGGAGTCAAAAATGGCATAAACCCCAATTTTTTTCTCTAATTCCGGATTAATTTCCCCATCTTTATTGAGGTAAGGAAGAAAGTTTAAGTTCCCTAGGGCTGTTATTTCCGTATGAGCAGTCATTTTTTCTTTAGTGATTGATTATTCCTCCATTGTTCAGTCTGACCTTGGAACTTGTCAATGTAACGAGATTTAACAGTTTTGAGTCAGCACTTATGCTTAAAGCTATGATAGAGAATAATGATTTTTCTAGGAGGATAGTGATTATCTTGATTGATTTATTTGCACTTTCCCGTCAATACTGTGTGACGATCTGCGGTTTTCTCGTTCCGATTAATCTTTTACTAACATCTTGTACCTTATTTTTTTTGGTGAGACAGTTTCCTCAAAATTTAGTTCGCCGAAGTGCTTTTACTGCCAGCTTTTTGGCTTTAGCAATGATTGCTCATGTGGGAACTTGGCTTGCAGTGGGAGTGGTAATGACACCCACTTACATTTTATTATCTTTGGGAACGACTTGTTTAGCAATTAATGGTTACGCTTACTTGGCCCCTCATCAAGTCCGTAAATTTTTGGGAATTGCTTAAATAAATTTATTGATGATCTCCTTGCTTTTTACGACGTGGGATGGGTTTAGGTTTGTCTTTTGAAGATGGGGCTTCTTTTCGCTGAGAGGAAGAAATAATTTTTTTAGGGTTGCGACTTGCTTTTTTCGGCTTAACTTTATCACTAAGTTTAGTCACTTTCTCCGCATAAGTAACCACTAATTCTTCTCCTTTTAATTGAGCATCAATTTCCCAAAACCATCCCAATTTTTCATCTTCCTCGGGAAGCGTTCCGCTCAATTTTAGCTTAAAAAAGTTCGGTTTTCCTTGGGAAATTCGCTTAATTTTAATGATAATTTTTTGCTCAGATTCAGCATAGAATACTAATTCTCCGCGAATCGAAAAATATCCAGATTGGGCGTTAACTTTAGAGACGGTTTCCTCTCGTAAATTTTCGGCGCGGTTTGAAGATTCATTCAGAGTTTGTGGTTCCCAAATTCCGACAATTTGCAGATGAAGGTAGTCTTCTTTTTGTCGGGTGCGCGGATAAACCACCCAAAGATGCGGTTGTTCTAGGTTAACATGTTTTTTCACAACACTGATCACACGCCCGAGAAGTACCGCTTCTAAACTTCGGCTTTCAGGTAAAAGAATCTTTCCTGAGGTTAATTTGTCATCATCAGGTTGATAAACGCCAAAAATCATCCCGATCGCGCGGTATTGCGTCTCATGGGTAGGTGGTGGGATGGGATGTTGTAAAAACTTTTCTTGATTGTTAGCCATAGTGGTAATTCTAATTCGTGATAGTTAGTTTGGATTCCCCTACTAAGTGATACAATGACGCACTGCATCATATAAATCAGGTTGTTGACTATTGAACCAGGTGATTTCTGCTTGGGAAGTAAACCAAGTCCGTTGTCGTTTTGCAAATTGGCGAGTATGAAGAACAATTAATTCTTGGGCGGTTTCTAAGTCAGTTTCTCCTGCTAAATAGTCTTTGATTTCTTGATATCCTAGCGTATCTAATAAGGGAAGTGACCAGCCATATTTCTCAATCAATCCTTTAACTTCTGTAATCAATCCTAAATTTAACATTTTCTGGGTGCGAGTTTGGATTCTTTTTGTTAAGTCTTCTGGAGAAGAGTCTAACCCAATTTGTTGGATGGGATAAGTAGGGGGATTTTCCCCTTGTTGTTCACTAATGGGGTTTCCCGTAACATAAAAAACTTCTAAAGCGCGTAGGGTTCGCACTTGATCATTGGGGTGAATTTTTGTTGCGGCTTGGGGATCAACTTGCTGTAAAAACGCATACAGTTGAGATTGACCAAGGGATTTTAAGCGCGATCGCAGTTCTGAATGAGGGGGAACTCTCGGAATTTTTAATCCTTTGGTAATGGCTTTAATATATAACCCTGTTCCACCGACTAATAATAGTGGGGAATAAGGAAGAGAGGCAATTAAATGATTGGCTTGATCCTGATATTCCGCCACGGTTAATGAATGTCTGGGATCACAAATATCAATTAAATAATGAGAAACTAAGGCTTGTTCTTCTTTTGTGGGTTTCGCGGTTCCAATATTAAAGTCACGATAGACTTGCCGGGAATCAGCACTTAAAATCACGGTATTTAATTCTTGGGCAAGTTTCAAGGCTAATCCTGATTTTCCGGTCGCAGTTGCACCACAAATAACAATTAATTTCGGTAACATTGAATTAAATAATCATTACGTATTTATCAACATATAGCAATATGATCTCATTTGTAAAAAGTAGCTTAACTTCAGATCCCCCCTCACCCCCCTTAATAAGGGGGGAATTAAAGGGGGGATCAAATGCAGGAATTTACAACTGATTTAGGATTGCTATAGTTAATGAAATTAGAGATGATAATCAACATTTTTTCTGTTAACTATACTAAGTTAATTACTAAAATTATAACAGTTTTAGACACTAAAAAATCAGAAATATTTTCCAACTAAGCAGTGATTGCGCAGTCTATCGCCACCTCCTCTATTGCTAATCCCTTAGGGAATCAAACCAAACCAGCTAAAGTCGAAAGTCATTTACTTAAAATTTTTTGAAAGAACAACTTGGTCAAGATCCCAATCTAATTTATCTAGAAGACTTGATCCGACTATGTCTTTTTTACTGGGAATTTCGGAATTGCAAAAACCAGCGCGATCGCGC
>CAZTXK010000170.1:0-5517 GCA_964617275.1 uncultured Dactylococcopsis sp.
ATGGATTAAAGAGCCATTTCTCTCCCCATAAGTTCCCGTATTCAGAAGATTTCATTCTTTTGGACGAGGATATTGCGCCATTAATTCCTGTACTTGTTCCGCGTGATAGGAACTCCGTGTCAGAGGCGAGGACACCACTTGCAAAAATCCAATGGCTTCTCCATACTTGCGCCAATTTTCAAAGGTTTCTGGCGTGACAAACTGCTTTACGCCTAGATGTTGTTCTGTGGGCTGTAAATACTGTCCGATGGTGACAATATCACAATCAACTTCGCGCAGATCATCGAGGACTGCTTTCACTTCTTCTTCTGTTTCATCCCAACCCACCATTAAGCCAGATTTGGTATAAATCCAAGGGGCAATTTCTCGCGCTTTTTGTAATAACTGCAGCGATCGCGCATAATCGCCTTGGGGACGCACCCGACGATATAATCGGGGAATGGTCTCTGTATTATGATTCAAAACATCAGGTTGGGCTTTAAGAATTGTCTCTAGGGCGTTCCAATCCCCACAGAGGTCGGGAATCAGTAGCTCAATGGTCGTGTTTGGAGAAACTTTCCGAACTTCTTCAATGCAGCGAATAAACTGCGAAGCCCCTTGATCAGGCAAATCATCGCGATTGACAGAGGTAACCACCACATGATTTAACCCCATTTTCTGTACCGCTTCTGCTAAGTGTAACGGTTCTAAGGGATCAGGGGCTTGAGGGTTCTTATCAAAGCCAATATCGCAATAGGGACAAGCGCGAGTACAAGTTGGCCCCATAATTAAAAAAGTTGCCGTCCCCTTCTGGAAACATTCCCCGATATTCGGACAAGAGGCTTCCTCACAAACTGTATTTAATTTTAATTCCCGCAACGTTGATTTAACTTTCCCAACACGCTCAACTTGAGGGGCTTTAACTCTTAACCAATCGGGTTTTACGACCACGCTTAACCGTCTCCAAAAAGGTACACTTTTCTTATCCTAACCTGTGGGAAAAAATAGTAGCAAGACAGCAACGAGCATCGCTACTGTGATAGAATCTTAAAGAAGAATACGGGATGTAGCGCAGGTTGGTAGCGCGCTTCGTTCGGGACGAAGAGGCCGTGGGTTCGAATCCCGCCATCCCGAGTTTTACATAATATGGGGCAACGTTTCCTCTAATTCTCCTCGATAATACTCATCTTGTCGTCTCTCTCTTCCCACCATGGGAAAGTTAAGAGAAGGACGATGTCTGGGAGGTTCTTGGGCAAAGAAACTTCTTCCTAAATTGGGGGTGGGATCATTTCTAAGGACAATCTTTTCATAAGTCCACTGCATTCCCTGAAGCCAAAGTTTTAAGCTGGGTGGGACCTGTTGGGTGACACGGAAAGAAAGATTAGGGGTAGAAAGGAATTGGGCATATTCTGGGGTAAGAAAAGGTTGATATTTCTGGGCTTGAGGACTATCTTGTTTTAGAAAGGCAAGGCTTGTGGCTCGCATCCAATTACGAACCGGTTCGGCTTCTTGTCCCATTAGTTCTGGTACAACCGTATTTTTTCCCATGGGGCTATTCCGATTATGGATATCTGTAACACTCAGGTGCGTTGCCCCGATCGCGCTGAGAAGATATTTTTCCCCAGAGAGTTGAGCAAAGGGTTTGAGTTGATTGCTTAAACTGGGGGTAATGGCATCTTTACTGCTGCTAAAAACAAGCGTGGGAATGTCAACTTCTCTTAACCCATGATCGCCAAATAGTTGGCTAATGATCGGATTGAGCGCGATCGCGCGTCGGATACGACGATCTTGCAAATTCATCGTTCCCTTAGGCAATTGCGCCCCGAAGCATTGTAACCAGTCTGCTGGCGAGCGTCCGATGGGAGTCACATTCTGACAAAAACGACGCACCGCCATTAAATCTAACTCTCCTCCCGCCACAGCTAAAGCCGTATAACCCCCGAGAGAATGACCGATTATCGTAACATCCTCCGTATTAAACTGATCTTGAAACGTACTGGAATGACGGTTTAACCGTGCCAGTTCATTGAGAATAAAGCTAACATCTTGGGGACGATCCAGTAATTCTTGGGGAGAGAGTAATGCTTCTAAATCGAACTCTAAATCACTATCCGATAACATATTAATGTTGCTGCCGGGATGTTCTAAGGAAGCAACCGTATAGCCATGGGAGGCTAAATGTCGGGCGATGTAGGTCAGAAAACGACGGTTAGCAGCGTAGCCATGAGATAAAATTACCAGAGGGTTTTCAGAACCAGCTACAGTTTCTGGGAGATATAAATCTGTAATAATTGCGCGATCGCGCTGTCGATCTCGAAAGATCAAGCTTCTTTCATCAAATTCCTGATTTCCAGACGCTGCAGGATCAAGTTCAAGGTCAAAATATATCGAGGAATCGACCTTCAACTCTTGGGCTAAAATTGGACTCAAAATTTGACTTTGTAAATAGGAAAAATTGAGTTGAATCCCTAAGCCAATGACAGCGGTTAAATCAATGGTTAATGTCTCTTGGGGATAAGCCGATAAAAAATTGAGCAGACTTAAGCCATTCCCCCGCTTCACTGCCAAATAGAAGCCTAGTAAGAGTTCCTCAAAATCTGACTCTGGAAAAGCCGTTTGTAACTGTTCTCGTAGGGGTTGCACCTGCGGCGATTCTAAGGTTTCCATGACAAAGCGATCCACCACCGCCTCATCAAATTCTAAAGGACGAGTCAGCATTTGTTGAACATCGGAAGTTAAAAACGGTTGCAGTAATCGCAGCGATCGCGGGACTTCTCCCGTTTCCCCATAGTGTTCCAAGTCTTCAAGGGGAATTTCTCGTGCCAAGGGGCCTAACCGTAATTTAATCTGTTCTGCGGCTTGTGCCTCTCCTATCATCAGCAGAGAAGCAATGCCAATCACTGATGAAATCCCTCTCGCTAAAAACCCCTTTATCCGTCTCACACTTCTGTTTCCTAATTAATGTTAAAAACCTAACTGCCACCACTAGCAGAAGTCTCTAGGGCAAGCGTACATCAGTTGTAAATTTTTACCTAGGATCCCCCCTTTGATTCCCCCCTTATTAAGGAGGGCGAGGGGGGATCTGAAGTTAAGCTACTTTTTACAAATGAGATCATATTGCTCTATGGTATTAGAAGTAACACTTGGCTTAATTGTTCCCAATGAAATTACTTTCCGTTACGGTAATCGCTTTCTTAAAGAAAAGGAGATTTTTGCCATTCTAGCTTTTTAGAAGAGATTTTATGCTGAGGAAAATCATTATTATAAATGACCATAGTTGTCGTATGATTTTCCTGAAAGCCAATTTCTTGATAAAAGTTTTGTTGATAAGTGGTCATTAAATAAACCCTTTCCACTCGATTAAGTCGCGGATGGGCTAGCATCGTTTCTACTAATTTACTCCCTAACCCAATGCCACGATATTCAGGATGAATCACCACATCCCAAATCGTAGCCCGATAAACACAATCTGTCGTCGCTCGGGAAAACCCAATTAAATGCTCACCATCCCATAAACTAATTACAGGGTTACTATTAGCAATGGCAATTTCCAATCCTTCTTTACTGCGTCCTTCCGCCCAAAAGGCACAGAGATTAAGAAGATTTTGCAAGGTGGTAATATTTATTTTTTCAGGATCATAACAAAATTGAATATTGTTATTTGTCATTTGTTATTCGTTCTTTGATCTAATGAGTTGATAGGGTTAAAGTGGCTAATGATTTATGATTCGCTTCTGCGATGAACCATTGTTGAACCACTTTGATCAGTTGGAATCACTAGCATTTCACTAATATTAACGTGCGGGGGACGAGTGGCGCAAAAATAGATCACATCGGCAATATCTTCAGGGGAAAGCGGGGTTAAACCTTGATAGGCTTTCTCGGCTTTCTCTTGTTCTCCCCGAAAGCGTACTAAACTAAATTCGGTTTCAACTAACCCGGGATCAATACAACTGACTCGCACGGGCGTTCCCAATAAGTCTTGTTTTAAGCCTTCCGAGAGGGTACGAACGGCGGCTTTAGTGGCGCAATAAACATTCCCTTTGGGATAAGTTTGATGTCCGGCAATTGAACCAATATTAATAATATGACCGCTTCCTTGTTCTACCATTTTGGGGGCAATTTGTCGCGTCATATAAAGTAAGCCTTTAATATTGGTATCAATCATTTCTTCCCAATCTTGAATTTTTCCCTCTTGTAAGGGATCTAAACCGCGACTTAACCCTGCATTATTAATTAAAACTTCCACATTCAACCAATCAGCAGGAAGTGAATTAAGGGCTGATTCTACAGACGATTGATCCTGAACATCAAAGGGTAATAAGTGACACTCACTGCCATAGTTTTCCTTTAATTCTGCAGCTAATTTTTCTAATAAGTCTTGGCGGCGAGCATTTAAGATGAGTTTGGCTTTACCTTGAGCAAAGATTCTGGCACAAGCGGCTCCAATGCCACTACTTGCTCCGGTAATTAAAACCACTTTATTTTCAAGGGAGTTCATTAGTTCTTCCTAAAAATTCGACAGAGCCGAAGTTTCTGCAACAATATTTAGCCGTTGCGAAACCAGAGTCATTCCGTCACCACGGACAATAATCGCAGAAAGCCAACGTTGGCCAGGATTAGCGGCGGCTTCTCCAGTGCGATAAATTCCCCCTGCTGGTAAAACATCTAAATCAAGATTTTGGGGAGTTAGGTAGTTGTTGGCGGTGACTTCTTCTTCAAGGGCTGTTCCCATTAAGATATCATCTCCGACTGGTTCTCGGACAATGACATCAAAGTTAAATTTTTCGCCGACTGCGACCTTATTTGGGGCGTTAACTTTCACTTGGGGGGCGTTATCGCCAATAAAGAGTTTTGAGCCTTCACTGAGCGTTTCTTGGGCGATAATTTGATCATTATTAATCCGTTGGCGCGATCGCAGCTGGGCTTCTAACACGGCAGTTTCTCCTCTGGCTTGGCGCGTTCCACGAATGTGAGTCACGGTTTCAGCAATGATCTCATCCCCCTCTTGTTCCCAGTTTTCTAGTTCAACGCGATAATTCACTCGCGAATAGGTTTCCCAGAGTTGTTCTAGTTTTTGGGCTAATTCTTGACCATTTAAGCCTTCTGAAGTGTTGAAGCTGTCGCTATAAGCATCAGTGACAGCTTCTAAGTTTTGATCATTGGCGGCGGTTTCTAATTCGCTGAGGAATTGAGTTAAACTTTCTGGGGCGTTGCTCGGTTCATCCGCCCAAGCGGGTTTGATGGTTAAAGGGAATAATAGCGCGATCGCGCCCACTAATGACCATTTTGAAAGTTGTTGGAAAAACATATTGGTTATTGGTTATTGGTTATTCGTTATTTGTTGTTTGTTATTGGTTACTTAGCGCTACACACGACAACTCCCTTCGCCTTGTCGCCTTGTCTCCCCCTCTCCCCACCTGAATGTCATTTCTCCGAGAATAAAACAGCCTTGGGAGTAGGGGGGATTAAGGAGAGAGAGATTAGTCTTCCGTGTTCATGATTTGGGGAACCTGGAAAAATTCATCTTCACGGTTG
>CAZTXK010000171.1:0-5516 GCA_964617275.1 uncultured Dactylococcopsis sp.
ACCAAGCCGTTATCGCAACCGCTAAAGCATCGGCTGCATCATCAGGTTGAGGAATCTCACTGAGGTTTAATTCTTGAGTAATGGCGGCTTGAACTTCTTGCTTATCCGCTTTTCCATATCCTGTCAGCGTCTGTTTAATTTGTGGCGGACTAAACTCAACATACGGTAAATTATTCTGCCCTAATACTAATAATACGATGCCTCTGGCTTGGGCAAGAGTAATGGTATTTCCCATGCGATAAAAAAAGAGTTTTTCAATGGCAACTAAATCAGGCTTAAACTCAGTTATAATACTCTGTAAGTCTTCATAAATGGTCGCTAATCGTTTTTCGACAGGCTGTTTAGCAGGGGTTTCAATTACCCCAAAGTCTAATAAGGTAAGTTCTTCACTGCTTTGATAGTTTTGAAGTTTTTTGCTTCCAGTAACGATTGATGCTTGATTTTCTGAAGCCTGAATATATCCAAACCCCAGAGTTGCGAGTCCCGGATCAAGCCCTAGAATTTTTAATGATGTCATTTATTCTAAGAGGCTTGTTTATGATCGAGTTGCAGGAATAATGTTTCTAAATTGGGTTTTTCCGTGCGAAATTCGGTAATGGAGAAACCAGCATCAAACAGCGATCGCGCTATTTCTGATTTTTCTTGTTCACTTCCTTTAAATTTAATTTTAATCTGATTTGTCTCTGGGAAAACTTGATAAGTTTCGACTCCAGAAAACTCCGTAATTTTTTGCGCTAGTGCTTCTATATTATTTAAGACAGCAATAAATAACTCCTCTTGAGGATAACGCTGATAAAGCTCTGATAAAGAGGAACTTTCCACTAAGTATCCTAACTCCATTATACCAATCGAAGTACAAATTTCAGCTAAGTCGCTTAAAACATGAGAGGAAATTAAAATCGTCATTCCCGCCTCTTGTAAAACTTTAATCATTTCCCGAAATTGGTGTCGAGAAATGGGATCCAGCCCGGAAACGGGTTCATCTAAAAGTAATAAAATGGGTTCATGGATTATGGTGCGGGCTAAACTTAATCGTTGGCGCATTCCCCGTGATAAAGTCGAGATTAGGCTCTTGCGTTTAGAAGTAAGTTGGACTAATTCTAAGACTTCTTCAAGACGGCGAGATAACTGGGGCTGACGTAAAAAATAAAGACGGCCAAAATATTCTAAATAGTCGTAAACTGTGAGATCATTATAAAGGGGAAAATCATCAGGAAGATATCCGAGGCGACGTTTAAGGGGAAAATGAGAGGTATTAAATTTCACTTTTTCCTCAAACCAATAAACTTCTCCCACGGTAGGTTCGACCATTCCTGCTAACATTTGGATCAAGGTCGTTTTTCCAGCACCATTGGGGCCAATTAAACCATAAACTTCCCCTGTTTCAATTTTAAGATCAACGTCACAAACTGCTAGAGCGCGATCATATTGTTTGCTTAATCCTTTGGCTTCAATCGCTAAATTATTCATAGAACTTGGAAACTTGAAATATTTTATAATTACTTTTTTTTAATTTGAAGCTAATTAGAATTTTATAGTTTTGTGATAGGATAACAACGAATAACAAGCAACAAATAACGAATAACCAATTACAAATTAATGCTATTTGCTGATATTCCTCCTTCTCTGCCACCGACCATCGAAATAGCCTCTCAACCATCGAGTGTATCTCATTTAGCATTGAATCACCGCCTAGAAACCCTGAATGAGGGACAAACCATTACTAAGGTTAAGGTTGCAGTTAGAGGGGGCAAATCCCAACAATGGGAAATTGCCCAAACTAATCAGGCTGGGGAAGTTTTAGAAATTACTGCCGATAGACAAAGTTATAACCCAGAAACGCAAGTCATTACTGCCGAGGGGAATGTTACCGCCGAATTTGCCCAAGGAACGTTAGTTGCTGATGAATTAAGAATCAATGTCGAAAATCGGTTAGCAGTGGGAACTGGTAATATTCGCTTTCAACGAGGAGAACAAGTTCTAAGCGGCGATCGCTTCGAGTATAATTTTCTGCAAGATACAGGCGTTATCAGCAATGGCGGCGGTGAGATTTTTCAGCCCACCTTACAACGAGATTTTGGGAGGGGATTAGCAAATGATAGCAGTGCTGTCACGTTACCGCAACGGGAGATTAGTGAGCAGCGGATTCGAGATGTCGAAAAAGAGGAAGGCTATGAATTTGCCATTGGTGGAGGTACCGATGTCAGTGAGTTTTCTTTGCCTGAAACTGGGGGAACTGTGAATCGCTTACGGTTTGAAGCCGATCAAGTGGAAACTGATGGCTCGGAGTTTGATGCGACCAATATTCGGATTACGAATGACCCGTTTTCCCCACCAGAATTGGAATTACGGGCTGATACAGCGCAGTTACGTCAAATTTCCCCGACTAGACAGGAAATGACTCTTTCTAACTTACGTTTAGTCTTTGATGATGGGTTATCTCTCCCTATTCCGCGCGATCGCATTATTTTTGATGAAGAGGATCAAAACCGCTTTCTCAATTTGATTAGTTTTGGCTTTGATTCTGATGATCGCGGCGGTTTATTTGTGGAACGAAATATTCAACTGATTGACCGTCGTGACTGGGATTTGACTGTGACCCCTCAATATTTTTTGCAAGAGGCTCTTTTTGATGCTGGGGTGACTGATTCCAGTGTTATTGGTGGTAAAGTTGACTTAGAAGGACGGTTTAGCCCTCGTACTGAGTTAAGCGCTGAAGGCTCCCTAACGGGGTTAGATGAAGATGTGCTTGAAGATAATTTTCGCGGGAATGTGCGATTGCAACAGGCGGTGGGACGAGGACAAGGGCAGCATACCCTCAATTTAGAGGCAAGTTTTCGCGATCGCCTCTTTAATGGTTCTTTAGGTTTTCAAACTGTCCAAAGCAGTATTGGGGCAGTGATTACTTCCCCCACTTTTGATCTTGGTGATAGCGGAATTCGGTTCAGTTATCAGGGAGGAGTACAGCGCATTAATGCCAACACCGATGTGGAAGAATTATTGGAGGCGGATCGAGACAACGATCGCGTCAGTTTAACTCGCTATCAAGCCGCCACTTCCTTAAGTTGGGGAACTCCTCTCTGGCGCGGCGAAACCTTACCTGCAACTGCCGAAGCAGGCTTACGTTATACCCCACGTCCAGTCCGTCCCAATTTGCGATTAACAACAGGCTTAACGGGCGTTGCGTCTTTTTATAGTAATGGCGGTGAACAAAATTCTCTCAATGCCAGTGTGGGTATTCGTGGACAACTGGGACATTTCTCGGAAAAAATGTTAGATTTTACAGACTTTAATGTTACTTATACGGAAGTAATTGGCGAGGGGGAATCTCCATTTCGGTTTGATCGCTTAGTGGATCGCAAACGGTTATCCTTTGGCGTGGTGCAACAGATTTATGGGCCAGTTCTAGCTGGGTTTCAAACTTCTTTCAATGTCGATGATGGCGAGGTGATTAGTAGTGATTTGATTTTAGAGTATTCTCGTCGTACCTATAACATCCGACTGCGCTACAATCCCACCTTAGAAATTGGTTCACTCACGATACAAATTAATGGCTTTAATTGGCAAGGAGGGGCTAACCCCTTTGATGAAGTGGATTCGGTTCAAGATGGGGTAATAAGGCGTTAATTGTTATTTGTTATTGGTTATTTGTTATTTGTTAAAGCAGTTATCGCATGCTGTAAAGAAAAGGCTGTTACGTCTTGTTGATCTTCTTCTGTCCAAGTATCGCTATCATCATAAACGGTGCGATTTTGTTGAACTAAATCATTTAGAATTAAAGTTGCTAATTGCAAACGCTCAGTTGGCGATAGATTAGAGATGACTTGAGTATAAATTTGTTGAATATTTGACATAGGAAATGAGTTTTTATGTTTATTTTAACTCACGTTGTCTGTTTCATGGAAAATGATATAGTCAACGCCCATATTTTTTGAGCGATACATGGCAATATCAGCATCTCTTAAAATGGGATCAGAACTGCTATATTGACCTTCATCATAGACAATCCCAATACTTGTGCCAATTTGAAGTTTAAGATTATTGAAAACAATTGGAACTTTTAAAGTGGCTTGAATTCGGCTTGCAACTTCGATCGCGCTTTGTTTTGTCGGTAATTCTTCTAATAAAATGACAAATTCATCGCCGCCAAACCTTGCTATCATCTCCTCTTCTCGTAAACAATTCTTTAAGCGCAACGCGACATTAAGTAATAACTGATCGCCTGCTTCATGACCAAATTTATCATTGACATATTTAAAACCATTTAAGTCTAAAAATAAAACGGCAAACGGTAACTCACTTTTTTGTGAGTTTTCCCGAGATTGAACCATATGATCGAGGCGTTCTGTTAATAAATAACGATTCGGTAATCCCGTCAAGTGATCATGATAGGCTTCGTAGTGTAATTGATTTTGCAACTGCGTTCGTTCAGTTAATTCTTGATTGAGTTGTTTATAAAGTTGGGCTTGCTGAAGCGCGATCGCGATCTGATCCGCAACCTGTTTTAATAAATGCTTTTCTTCTTCCGTCCACTGATAGCTATAATCGTGATGTTGTAGAGAAATCACCCCTTGTAATTGTTGATCATAATAAACTCTACCTAATAGCGTAGACTGGGCTTTTTCTGCTCTAAAACAGAGATGATCTGTAGTAGCTAAATCATTAATCGCCACCACTTCCTCTGCTTGAAAAATTTGTTGTGCTTGTGAATAATCACAAATTTTTGTTGAGCAATAACTTGCTTCTTTTGTCGCCACTCGAACGAGAGGGGATTCTTTATTATCCTTTCCATAAAATGCTAAAACCGCTTCATCAACCGCAAATGCCTCTAACAGTTTGGTGACAGTTTTATCTACCACCTCATGTAACTCTAAACTTTGACGAACTGCATAAGTAATCGTATTAACTAAACGCTCTCGTTCCGCAATTAGTTGTAAGCGTTTGGCTTTTTCACGGGCAATATCCGCTTCCTTATCCTTCGTCACATCAGTGAGACTGATATTATAGTTGATGACAGTTCCCTCATTATCAAAATTGGCTTGGATATCAAGATGAACCCATAAAAGCCCTCTATCACCTAACGGAATTAACTGTAATTGTATATTTTGTTTTTCCCCAGTTTGTTTTACCTGTTGTAGGGCGGTAAAAAAGAACGATTGATGATTAGGGATAATAAACCGAGAAAAGCCAAAATTGTTGAGTGGGGAAGCAAGATTTCCGAGTAAAGCCCTCCCCTGATGGTTGGTATGAGTAATCATCCCTTTTGAGTTCAAAGTGACATACCCACAAGGGGCAAACTCATAAAGTGACCAGTATTTTTCGTATAACTGATTTAATTCACCGTAAGCTCGCTGTAACTCTTCATATTGAATTTGGAGTTCAGTTTGATAAACTCCTACCTCATAAAACTCAGAATCCGAGGAAGCCTCTTCTCCCAAACGCCCCTTTTGGCTGAGATTAGCTTCGGCTTGCTGTCGTAACTGCTCAAAATAATCCATGATGTTACCTTTTATTAA